>CBQVAZ010000524.1:0-3185 GCA_967720205.1 uncultured Gemmatimonadaceae bacterium
CGCGTGAGCGTTAAGATCGTCAAGTGCGCCAAACTGTTTAACGCCGTTGACGACCCTAACGCCTGCAAATAGCGTCCTGTTTAACGCTCCTGCTTCTTTACCCATGTCGCTGTCGACGCTCTGGAGTGGTGGGGCTCTTTCGCGCTCAACCCCTGATCGTGAAGCTGCTATTTCACCCCGTTAGGCGGGATACTGCCTCGTGCAGTCGCGTTCCGTTCACGCCGTCGAGAGATGTCACCTATCGACTTCCGGTCATGACGCGAATCTCCGACTGCGGAGCTGTGCTCGGCAGCAGTTTCACAAGCAATCGGTTGTCGTGTCCGAGCTTGTAGGCGCGTCCCAGAAAGTCGGCGAACGCGAACTCCACATAAATCGTCGCCCTGCCGAGCGTCATCCGGTCACCAGTAATGGTGAGCGGCACCTGCATGACGCCGCGGCCAGTCCGGTAGAACAACGTATCTCCTTTCGTCGAGAAGAAGGCCTCGTATGCGTCGCCATCATTCGGCACCGCGATCGGCCGACCGTCCAGTGGGAAGCGCTCGATGTACAGCGCGGACCGCCCGACGCCGTACTTCTCGTACGCCAACCACTTGCCATCGGGTGACAGTGCCGGACTCACGCAGTCCCGAAGTGCAGTGAGCTCCTCGAACGGACCCTTGTTCGTGCTGGCGTAGAACTTCGCTCCCTGGCCGACGGCGAGATACCGATTCGGTGAACCCATCGCCGAAACCTGGAGGACCGTCACCCGGCCGTCGTGCGAGACGGCATAGCGATCGAGGCCGCCCGGCATGACCGTATCAATTGCGGAACGACCATCCACGGGCACGCGAAGAACGCGCGCCGAGGCGACGCCGTTAGGCGCGACGGAAATCAGCGCCGTGCGGCCATCGGCACTCCACCCGGCCTGGCTGATTTCTCCGGTACCCACGTCGAGCACAGTGCTCGTCCCTCGGGCGATGTCGAACACCCGGATCTCTGTCGCTCCGCTGGCGTTGAAGGCCTTCGTCAGAAGCGAGCGACCGTCCGGTGAGATGTCGAAGCCGCCGTAGTTGGCGGGTGGAAGCGCGAGCGTATCGACGCGACCGCCGGGAGCGAGCCAGGCGAGGTGGCCGATCGCGGGATCGGCTCCGGCGACAAACACCACGGTGCCGTCGTCGGCGACATCGAAGTCCGCTGCGCCAAAAAGGTCTCCGCGCACACCGGAGACGACCGGAGTCGGTTCCGATATGAGTCGCGCTCCCTCAGCGTCGAATGTCGCCGCCAGCACCACGTCATGCTCCAGCCAGTACAGGCGACCGCCGGCAACTCGGGGCGCTCCCCCGACGATCACAGCGGTCGAATCGTTCTCGCCGAAGGGACGGATCCGTCGGATCACGCCATCGGTCAGCGAGGTCACGACCAGCGGCCCGCTGGCCGACACCCCCACCGCGTAGCGCTCGCCGGGCACTGCCGCCGGGAAGTTGAGCAACCCGGTCGACTCCAGATCTTTCGTAGTCGGGGCGGACGTGTTTATCCGCCTGGTACCGCCACCGCGAGCGATCACCGTGAGTACACCCGACTCGACGGCGACCAGAATGCTGCCGCTCGGCAGGTACACCGCTCCCTTCGGCTGTCTCAGGTCTCTGGTGAGGACGCGCGTCTCGCCGTTGTTGAGGTTCGTCTCCCGAAGATCCCGGCCGCTGAAGTATCCTAGCAGCGATCCGTCGCCGGAGAGGAAAGGAGCGAACGCGCCCGCGGTACCCGGGACGGCCCTGATCGTGTACGAGCTTAGATCGCGCACATACAGCTGCACGTCAGGCGAGCGCGGGGCTGTTCCGACCCAGGCGATGCGTCGTCCGTCGCTGCTGATCGTCACCGAGCCCTGGCCCCCGGGAGCGTCGAGATTCCCCTTGAATGCGACCCGAATCGAGTCCGGCAAGTCTATCGCGAGCTGTCGCGCCGGCTCGGTCACTGCCGGAGGTTTCGCGAGCACTCGACCGAGGCCAACGCCGGCAACCAGCAACGCAGTGCCCACGGCGACCATCGACCAGATGCGCGGCGATGGCTTTCCGCGCGGCCGCGCTCTGCGTGGTGCCAACGTCGGAGCGTCGACGAGCAGCGCAGCGGCAAAGTCGGCGGCTCTCGAGTAGCGATCCGCCGGGAGTTTCTCGAGCGCGCGCATGACCGCGCTCTCGACGCCCGCGGGCACGGCCCGGCGCTGAAGCGTTAGGCTGCGTGGTTCCTCGGCGAGGAGGCGGGCGACGATCGCCTGCACGTTAGGTCCGGTGAATGGCGGCTCACCGGCGAGCATCTCGTAGGTGACGGCGCCAAGAGCGTAGATGTCGGAGCGTCCGTCGATGCTGCGCTCGCCCATCGCCTGCTCAGGCGACATGTACTGCGGCGTGCCTAACGACAATCCCGTCTGCGTCATGCGGGCGCCGCCAGCCGTCTGCACGGCGAGGGCAATGCCAAAATCGGCGACCAGCGCGTGGCCGTCACGCAGCAGAATGTTCTCCGGCTTGATGTCGCGATGGATCACGCCCAGTCCGTGGGCATAGCCCAGCGCATCGGCCACCTCCCGGGCGATGGAGATGGCGTCGTCGATCGGCAACTGATTCTCGCGCTCGAGCCGCTGCCGGAGCGTCTCGCCGGTCACTAGCGGCATCACGTAGTACAACAGGCCGTCGGCCTCGCCGCTGTCGAGCAGCGGCAGCACGTGCGGATGCTGCAGACGCGCGGTTGTCCGGATTTCCGAAAGAAAGCGCTCGCTGCCGAGTGCTGCGCCAAGGTCCGGGTGCAGGACCTTGATGGCCACGTCGCGCTGATGCTTCACGTCGATCGCGCGATAGACAGTTGCCATTCCGCCCGCGCCCAACTCGCGCTGGACCTCGTAGCGGTCGGAGAGGCACGCGGCGAGACGCGTGAGAATGTCGGTCATCGGCACCCAGGTCTCACATCCGCGTTCATTACGAGTCCTGGTCGTTCATTCGAAGCCGACGACGCCATTCGTCGCAGGAAATAGTAGGATCGCGTCGGGGAAACTTGGGAAGGGCTTTCAAGTCATACGGCTGACCGAATCCAAAGAGTTGGCCGACGTCTACGAAACACGATAACGGAACGATCGGCATCAACCTCAGCTCGTACCCCTCACTGCGACCCTGCTGTGCCGGGATCAAGTTCATGACGTTGAAGGCGTCGAATACACG
>CBQVAZ010000525.1:0-3178 GCA_967720205.1 uncultured Gemmatimonadaceae bacterium
GCTCGGGCTCCGTCCCCGTCGAGATTGGAAAGGCGGTCTCTTTGTAGGCACCCATCGCGCTGAAGGACGTCGCCGATGCGCGCCAATCACTGAACGTGGGATAACTGGTCCCCACACCACAGCCGGCGCAGAGCTCAGGCGACGCTTCATGCATGTCCACTAAGCGATCAGCGTCCCGGTACGGCAGGTCCGGGAACGTGGTGGCGCTCACCATCGTGAAGATGGCGCTGTTGACGCCGATACCTAACGCGAGTGACAAAACCGCAATCGCCGTGAATCCCGGCGAATGCGCCAATGCTCGGAGCGCGTAACGTAAGTCACGGCGGAGCGCGTCGATCACGTTGTCACTCGCTGACTGTCTGCGTCCGCCGACCTCCGAAGCTGTGTTAGACCGTCGCTGCCGCCTCGCTCACCGTCTCGTCGACAACTCGGCCGTCGAACAGATGGATCGAGCGATCGGCGTGACGTGCATAACGAGGATCGTGCGTCACCATGCAGATCGTGGCGCCGCCGCGATGCAGCTCTTGCAGCAGCTCCATCACCGCTTCGCCGTTCGTCGAGTCCAGGTTTCCAGTCGGCTCGTCCGCGAGCAGGATCGCCGGATCGCCGCCAACGGCGCGGGCTACGGCAACGCGCTGCTGCTGACCGCCTGACAACTGCGACGGATAATGCTTCATGCGGTGCGACATCCCGACGCGCTCGAGCGCCTCGGTGACGCGCTGCTTCCGCTCTGCCGAAGACATCCCGCGATACGTGAGCGGCAACTCGACGTTCTCGTAGACCGTGAGGTCGCCGATCAGGTTGAATGCCTGGAAGATGAATCCAATCTGCCGGTTGCGAATGCGTGCGCGATCGCCGGCAGAGAGGTTGGATACGTCCTCATTCGCCAGCGTGTACTTCCCATCTGTTGGCGTGTCCAGCAGCCCCAGTATGGAAAGGAGCGTCGTTTTCCCGCACCCCGAGGGCCCGTTGATGGCGACGTATTCGCCAGTGCCGATCTCCAGGTGGACGTCGGCGAGAGCGTGTGTCTCTACCTCGTCCGTGTAGAAGATCTTCTTGATGCCTTCCATGCGAATGAGCGTATCCATGGTGGTGTGGGGTGATGGGAACTCGACGCTGTATCGATCGCGGTTACATGAGGAACTGAAAGCAGCTGACAGCGGTCCGCTGCCGGCTGCCAGCTTGGTTATCTCTCTATTCTGACCTTCTGGACGTTATCAAAACGAGACATATCGCTGATGATGACGCTATCTCGCGGCGACAGCCCGCTCTGAATTTCAATCGTATTCACCGACGTCTTGCCGAGCCTAACGTTCACGCGTGTCGCCGTATTTCCGCTTGCGTCCACCTTGAAAATTCCAACCGTGCTTTCCGGCTGTCCGTAGGCGGGACGTCCCACGTGCAGCACGTTCTGCAGCCGCTCGACCTCGATCGTTCCATCCACGCTGGCGTCTGAGCGCGCCCCGCGTGGCAACGTCCCGTCGAGCGCGACTTCGACCGTCACCGTCCCACCCTGCGCCGCCGGATCGACTCGCATAACGTGCCCGCTTACCAATCCGTTTCGCGTATCGATGCTCGCGCGCTGCCCCGGTACCACGTCCGGAGCCAGAGTTTCAGGGACCCGCAGCACGGCCTTGAGCCGTCCGGGCTGCGCCACCGTCGCGATCACCGTTCCAGCCAAGACCCACTGTCCCAGCTCCCCAGTCAGCGTCTGTAAGACGCCCTCTTCACCGGCTGTGACCTTCATCGACGCGACGCGCGTGGCTTGGAAGCGCTCAATAGCGCGTTGGCGGTCGAGGTTCTGCTTGGCCAGACGCACTTGTTCGGTCGCCGCGGTCTGCATCACAGCCAATCGTTGCTCCTCGATCTTGATTCGTCCCTCGAGCTCGTTGGCTAATTCTTTTGCCCGCGCCACTTCGTTGGCTGAGGAAAGGCCGCGTTTGTCCAACGCCACGAAAACGTCGGCGTCGCGCAGCGCCTGCGCACGCAGATTGCGCGTCTGAGCCACCTGCGACTGCTGCGTGAGTATGCCGGTCTCGAGCTGAGTTTGCAGATTCACAAGTCCCTGTTCTGCGTCAGATACGGCGCGCTGGGCATTGAGATACTCGAGCTGTACGTCAGGGTTGCTAAGCTCGAGGATCAAAGTCGACGGCGTCACCGTTACACCTGCGGTGAGCGGCTTAGCTTCGACACGGCCCGAGGTAACAGCGACCACATAGCGGATTCGTTCTGGAACGAGCGTCCCGGGAGCGCGCACTTGGCGCAGCATGTCGCTCCGCACGACTGAATCGACCCATAACTCGGCGCGGTTGACTGAGGGTGGCCGCGCTTCGAGCTGGCTTAGAAAGACGGTGATCAAGGCGACGGCGGCGATCGCCGCGCCGATCACGATATTGCGCTTCGTTTTCTTGGGTGGGTCGCGTTTGATATCAACCATGTCGGCTGCTTATAAGGAAGGGTCGTGCCACGAGCGCAGCAGACCGTAAGTACCAGATTATCAATGCTTTACGTGCCGTTTGAGGCACGGTGCCCGCGATCCTAGCGTCCGTCGCTGGGATGCGGCGTCCCAAAACCGAACAGCTGCGCGCTAGTCCATTATCGCTAACTAAAGCTCTCGGCTGCCAGGACGCAGTAGGGTAGCTGGCAGCTTAAGACTGCTGTCTCGCGTCTGACAGCTTTAGTTCAAACAACGAACGACGATGCCTAACAACAACGTGCCAGCCCCCAGTTACTGCGATGCCGCCGATCACCCGATTCACGGACCCTATCACGATCGCGAGTACGGATTCCGCGTGACCGACGATTCAGTCCTATTCGAGCGGCTGATGCTGGAGATCAATCAGGCCGGACTCTCCTGGCTCACGATCCTCAAGAAGCGTGACGCCTTCCGTAAAGCGTATCGCGACTTCGACGTCGACGCCGTCGCCCGATTCGGCGCTCGCGACCGCGCTCGCCTCCTGCGCAACGCTGGGATCATCCGCAATCAGCTCAAAGTCAATGCGGCGATCGAGAATGCGCGGCGGCTGCGCGCCATCAAAAAGTCGCACGGGTCCTTTGTCACCTGGCTCGACGAGCAGCATCCGCTGTCGCTGGACGAATGGCGCAAGGTGTTCAAGCGCACCTTCGTGTTCACGGGCGGCGAGATCGTGCGCGAGTTCCTGGTGAGTACCGGCTACCT
>CBQVAZ010000526.1:0-3176 GCA_967720205.1 uncultured Gemmatimonadaceae bacterium
GGACACTCTGCACCGGCGAGGAAAATCGTCAGCGCGCGTTCAACGCTCCCGTTAGGCCTTCGCTCCTCTTCGGTCTCTGCACCGTGCGCGCGCCACGGATCTACGGCAGTCTTGTGAGGTCTCAGGCCGCGGATTCTGCGATCGTCGACAGCCGTGTTCACACGGACGCGGCGTGTAGCGTCTGGAAGTGCTCGCGGTAGCGCGTCTCGTTATGCGCGAACACGCGTGGCGCCTGGCCAGCGGCCACGGACCCATGCTGGAATCGTCGCTTGGGGAAGATCGGCATCTCCAATCCGAGCACACCGCGGACACCACGCGCGACGATCTCCCCTTTCAGCGCATACAGTCGCTCGTGAGACCCGCCTGTCAGTTCGGCAAATGGAATTGCCTCCGCGACAGCAATGACAGACGGGCGCGTGTACGGACTGAAGGCAACGAATCCCATCTCGCGCGCGCAGGCATAGCTCCGTGCGCACGCACGACTGTAACCGCCCGAATACGTGAGGGAGTGCTTGATCGAATCGACTCCCCACCCTTCCTGATACAGCATGCGGTTGTTGACGACGCTGCGAATCGTCAGCTCGGAGTTCTCCTCGATCGGGTAGTCCTTCAGGTTCTCGTCGCCGCCATCGCCGTCAACGAGAAGCCGCCAGCTCGGATACCGCTCGTGGATGCCGCCGAGGAGACAGAGGTTCACCGTAGCGCACTCGACGTCGAGCGCCTTGTAGTCCTCGATAATGGCCACAGCACGCAAAGGATCGAGGGCGCTCGATGGCACGTCGATGATTTCGCCGAGCATTTCGAGATTCGTCGCGGCGAGGAACTCGCGTGCCTGCCGAGCGTCGTCACCGTTGTCGTCCACGGATAGCGTGAACGCTTTGAGTCGGGCCGGCGAGATTCCTTCGTTCAGCAGCAGTTTGTAGAGGCACAGGAGCACGGCTCCGCTGTCGATCCCCCCAGAGAATGGAACACCGATCGGCTCCGCGCCCTGCACCACGAGCCACGCATGCAATTCGTTGTACAGGGCTTCGATATAGTGCCGGCCGATGAGATCCAGGTCCGCGGGGAGGTTTCCGCGCGGCGGATCAAAGAAGCGGCGATGCACTGGATTTGGATCCGGACAGCCTATTAGGCGAAGGGTCGTGACATGATGCGCCGGCACCATGCGCGTGTAGCTCGGATGGAATTGAGCCAGCCAACCGCGCCGATTCAGTTCCGCCGCGATTTCGTCAATCCGCTCGGCGACGAGCAGCACGGGACCGTCGGCCGCCTTCGCGAGGAAGTACCGCATCGGCCGATCGAGGCTCCGTGCCAGCACCACACGGTCTCCGTCCTGCGCAACGAGGGCGAACGAACCGTTTATCTCAAGCACGCTTCGCGGATCGGCGGTCAGGAGGCGCTGCCGCGCCTCGCGCTCACTGCCTTTCCAGATGCGTTGCGACTCTGACGGAATCAGGTCGACGACCTTCGCAATCGGTTGCGGAGCCACTGAATCATCCCTGTCGCTTGTGAATCGAAGATACATGCTGGACTAAGTGACTCAACTCACCACGCGGTGCGTTTGGCGTTGCCTAACGGCCACGCTGTTAATGCAGGTGAAAGCTTGACAACTGCAAAATAGAGCCGTAATAGAGGGCGTTCCGTGACATCCCCCCGTTGGAGGGAGCATACGCGGCTGCTCCGTCGTTTCGTCACATTGCTGTTGCTAGGGGGCCCGCTTTCGTCCTGCGCGCCGACACATGCCGTCGGACAGGTCGAGCCGAAGGCGTCGGCGGTCGACTCCCAAACAGTCTATTTGATCATCCGCACCGACGATGCGGGCATGAGTCACAGCGTGAATATGGGCCTCAAGAGGCTCATCGAGTCCGGCCTCCCCGTTTCAGTCTCAGTGATGTTCCCGACTCCGTGGTACCAGGAGACGGTGGAGCTCTTGAAGCAGCACCCGGCGGTCTCGGTCGGAATCCACCTAACGCTGAACTCCGAGTGGAAGAACTATCGCTGGGGACCGGTGTTGGGCAGGACCGCGGTACCTTCGCTCGTTGACGAGGAGGGGTACTTCTTCTCCACGGCCGAAACGCTTCATCGGAAGAATCCAAATCTCAAGGAAGTTGAGAACGAGCTCCGCGCACAGATCGAGCGTGCCCTTCGATCAGGGCTCAAGATCGACTACGTCGATTACCACATGGGGACCGTCGTTCGGTACCCCGAGTTTCAGGAGATCACCGAACGGCTCGCCCGTGAACACAGCCTCGGCATGTCAACGTACTTCGGCGAGCCAAGTCACGATCCGCAGTACTCGGCGCCACCCGCGGAAAAAACCGATAGCCTGGTCGCGATGATCAATCGCCTCGCACCAGGCCTCAATATGGTCGTTACCCACGTTGGAATCGACGACGCCGAGCTTGGCGCCCTTCTCGACATGAACACCGATGGTCCACTCCCCGAGATGAGCAAGAACCGTCAGGGGGAACTGGATGCGCTCACTTCACAGCGATTTCGCGATGCGATCAGGGCCCGCAACGTCAAGCTCCTGACGTACAGGCAACTGATCGAGATGCAAGGTTTGAAGAACATGAGACGGCCCGTCAGTTGAAACCCCCTTGCGATACTGGGAGGAATGCCATGAAGAAGCTGCAGTTCGTTAGGCACCTGTGGCTGCACCGGAGTCGCCATCGCTGGCGTGCGGTGGGAATGGCCCTGCTGTTGATGCTCGGTCTCAGTGGACCAGCGTTCGCGCAGTCGCTTCAGATCACCGGCACAGTCACATCCGCCGGCGGTGCGACGCTGCGCGGCGTGACAGTACGCGTAGTCGGTAGCGACCTCGCGGTGCTCACGGGTGCGGGCGGGAAATACGCGATCACAGCTCCATCTGATGGCTCGCTGAGCTTTACGCTCCTCGGTCAGCGTCCTCAAACGGTGCAAGTCGGCGGACGCAGACAGATCGATGTCACGATGCAAGCGATGGCCTACCTGGAGCAGGTGGTCGTCACCGGCTACTCGGAGGAGCAGCGACGCGCGGACATCACTGGCGCGGTCGCCAGCGTCAACATCGAAGCTGCGAACAAACTGACGGCGGCCAGTCTGCTTCAGAAGCTGGATGCCAACGTGACTGGCGTGACTGTTGATGCAAGCGGCTCACCCGGCTCGCGCAGCACCGTGCGAGTGCGCGGGATCAG
>CBQVAZ010000527.1:0-3174 GCA_967720205.1 uncultured Gemmatimonadaceae bacterium
GGAGGACTCTGGAAGACGACGGACGGCGGCGAGACATGGGCTCCCATCACCGATGGCCACATAAGGAGCGCGTCGGTTGGAGCCGTCGCTGTGAGCGAGACAAATCCCGATCTCGTCATCATCGGCATGGGCGAGACGTGCATCCGGGGCAATATCATGCCGGGCGATGGCGTCTATCGCAGCACCGACGCCGGCAAGACGTGGACGCACGTGGGTTTGAGCGAGTCGCACGGCATCTCCAAGATCCGCATTCATCCGTACAACGAAAACATCGTCTTCGTCGCCGCCTTCGGCAAATACAGCGTGCCTAACGAAGAGCGCGGAGTGTACAAGAGCACTGACGGCGGTAAGACGTGGCGCAAAGTGCTCTATCGCAACTCCAGCACCGGCGCCATCGACATCGCCATCGACCGCACGAATCCCAACGTTGTCTACGCGTCGCTCTGGGAGGCGTATCGCAAGGAGTACCAGATGTCGAGCGGCGGGCCAGGGAGCGGTCTTTTCAAGAGCACCGACGGTGGCGAGACGTGGACGGAGATCACACGCAATCCGGGAATGCCTAACGGGATGGTCGGCCGCATCGGCGTCGCTGTCGCCGGCATCGACGGCAATCGCGTGTACGCGCTCGTCGAAAACGAAAAGGGCGGACTGTTCCGCAGCAACGACGCCGGCGCGACGTGGACGCTGGTCAATGACAATCGCGCCATCCGCCAGCGCGCCTTCTACTACACGCACGTCTTCGCCGATACCAAGAACCCAGACGTCGTGTACATGGAGAACACCTCGCTCTTCCGCTCGACGAACGGTGGACGCACGACGCGCACGCTCGGCGGCACGCACGGTGACTTTCACGATCTGTGGATCGATCCCGATGACGCGTCGCACCTGGTCGTCGCGAATGACGGCGGTGGTGCCGTGTCGACGAACACAGGCGGCCGCTGGACAGCGCAGGACTATCCCACCGAACAGTTCTATCATGTCATAACGACCAAGCACATCCCGTTTCACGTCTGCGGATCGCAACAGGACAACAGCACGTTGTGCACGCCCTTCAACTGGAACGCTGGCGGTGGAGGATTCTTTGGTGGTGGCGGCGGTGGTCAGCGTCCGGCAGATCCAACGTCAGGCGGAATGCTCGTCTCGTACGTCGCGGGAGGCGGAGAGCCAGGATACATCGCGCCAGATCCGCTCGATCCCGATCTCTTCTACTCCGGTACGAACAACGGCAACTACGTCGACAAGTACAACCGGCGCCTCGACGTCTCGCGCGAGGTGAATCCGTATCCGTGGTTCTACTCGGGTGAACCATCGAAGGAGATCAAGGAACGTTGGCAGTGGACGTTCCCGATCATCTTCTCGCAAGTCGATCCGCGCACGATGTATGTCTCGTCGCAACGACTGTGGCGTACTCGAGACGGAGGAAAAACCTGGACGGCGCTGAGCGGTGACCTAACGAGGCACGCCCCGGAGACACAGGAGAAATCGGGCGGTCCCATCACGGGCGACATGAACGGCCCTGAAGTGTACGGCGTGATATTCAGCGTCGGACCGGGAAAGACCGACGTCAACGTCATCTGGACGGGCTCAGACGACGGACTCGTGCACGTGACACGCAATGCCGGGACGTCGTGGACGAACGTCACTCCGAAAGAGATGCCGGACTTCGGCCGCGTGAGCCAGATCGACGCATCCAAATTCTCGGCTGGTACTGCGTACATCTCCGTTAGGCGTCCGCTGCTCAACGATTTGGCGCCTTACATCTTCAAGACGAACGACTTCGGCCGCACGTGGACGAAGATCGTGAACGGCATCCGTGGTGATGCCTACGTGCACGCCGTGCGCGAGGACCCCACGCGTCGCGGACTCTTGTACGCCGCGACGCAGCACGGCGTCTATATCTCGTACGACGACGGCGAGTCATGGCAGTCGCTGATGCTCAACATGCCTGACGTGCCGGTGTCCGATCTCATCGTCGAAGGGAACGAGCTCGTGATCAGCGCGCACGGGCGCGGCTTCTGGGTGCTCGACAACATCGCACCGCTGCGTCAGTACAAGCCAGAGCTGCTAGCGGCCGAAACGCACATGTTCACGACGCCTAACGGCGTGCGCTCAGGCCCCTCGGTCTCGATCTCGTACTGGCTCAAGAGCAAGCCGACGAATGCCAAGCTGGAAATCCTCGACTCCGTCGGTACCGTGCTGCGCACGTACGAACCCGACACGACGAAAGTCGACTCGCTGCCACGTAACGCCACTGCAGCCGACTCGGCGCGCATCGACTCGATGCGCACGGCGGCGGGGATCGCGCGCCAGGTGACCGGCGAGCCCTTACCGATCGCGGTAGGTCTCAATCGCTTGCAATGGGATCTGCGTGCGCAGGGTATCGAACGATTCCCGCGCATGATTTTTTGGGGTGCGAGTACGAGCGGGCCTGCCGTTCCCCCCGGACGCTATAGCGTTCGCCTAACGGCGGACGGCAAAACCGCGACGACCGCACTCCGCGTCGTGCGCAATCCCTGGATCACCGACGTCACAGATGCCGATCTCCGGGCGCAGTACGTGTTCGGGCGCATGGTGCGCGACAAAGCGACCGAAGCGAATCGTTCCGTCATCGCCATCCGTCGCGTGAAAGCGCAGCTCGACGATCGCCTCAAGAAATCGACCGATGCAGCCCTCGCCAGCAGTGGCGCGACGCTCAAGACGAACACGTCTGCCGTCGAAGAGAACGTCTATCAGGTGCGCAATCAGAGCGGCCAGGATCCGCTCAACTTTCCGATCAAGGTGAACAACCGGCTCGCGAATCTGCTGTCGATGAGCGAACAGGGCGACGGCCGGCCGACGACGAATATGCCGGAGATCTTTGGGATACTGTCGCGCGAGTTGGCCGGTTACACGAAGCGGCTAGATGAGATATGGAAGACGGATCTTGCAGTCGTAAATAGGGAGTTGACGAGGCTCAATCTGCCGCGGCTCGACCCGGCCTGCATCAAGATCGATGCACCATGCACGGTCATTCAATAAGACTAGTAAACTGCCCAGAGGGAGAGCGCGCCCGCGTTAGGCACGACTCCGCGTGAAGCTGTGCGCGGTCAGCTGCGCGGCGTTTTCAGTCTGCGTTGAGAGCGATCTTCGGATCGACACGGGTTGCTCTCCGCGCCGGCACCATGCTCGCAATCA
>CBQVAZ010000528.1:0-3173 GCA_967720205.1 uncultured Gemmatimonadaceae bacterium
GCCCCCCCCCCCCCCCCCGGGGGTACACCCCCCTGGGGGGGCCCAGCCGCCCCAACCCCGGGGTTGTCGCCCCCCTTCTGGGTGTCGGACCCCGGTTGCTGCCGACAGCCGCATCGATCGCGGCACGCTCGCGAACCGTCAGTTCACGGTACGCGCCAGACGCCAAATCCCCTAGTCGAACAGGCCCGTACTGCGTGCGTCGCAAACGCTGAACGTAGAGGCCGAGGGCCTTACACAGCCGCCTGACTTCTCGCTTTCGGCCCTCCGTTAGCGTGACTTCGAAGATCCAGTCCGATCCCTCGCGCCACGCTCGTGCCGAGACCGGGTTTACGGGCCCGTCATCGAGCACGACGCCCTTGAGGGCATTCTGCGCCGCGAGCTTTGCATCGCCGGTAACGGTCGCTTCGTAAACGCGCTCGATCTCATGACTCGGATGTGTGAGCGCGTGGGCTGCGTCGCCATCGGTCGTCAGAAGCAGCAGACCCTCTGTGTCCAGATCGAGTCGACCGACGTACGTGAGACCTGGTACGTCCGGCACGAACGAGAACACCGTCGGCCGGCGGCGCGGGTCGCGCTTTGTCGTCATCGTCCCGGCGGGCTTGTTGAGAACGAACCAGGCGGCCTCGCGCGGCGCGATGTCTACCGGCGCGCCGTCAATCGTTAGGCGGTCGCTCGCCGGATCGACGAGCTGTCCGATCTGGGCCAGGGCGTCGTTGACCCGCACTCGCCCCGCCTGCACCAACTCGTCCGCCTTGCGCCTGGATGCGACCCCGGCGCGCGCGAGGGCGCGCTGGATCCGCATCCCACTACCGCCGCTCATGCGACCGGATGCGGCTCCGTCTTCAGCGCGATGGCGAGTTCGTCGGCGCGCGGCAGCTCTTCCAGGTGCCGCAGCGCGAAATGCTCGAGGAACAGCGACGTCGTACCGTACAGCAGCGGACGGCCGAGTCCTTCCGAGCGTGCGACGACTTCGATGAGACCGCGCTCGTGCAGCGATTTGAGAATGCTTCCAACGTTCACGCCACGAATCCCCTCGATCTCGGCGCGGCCGATTGGCTGGCGATACGCGATGATCGCGAGCGTCTCGAGCGCCGCCCCCGACAGCCTGTGCGGCCGAACAGCGAGTTGCGCACGCTCGATGACTTCGGCGTACTCGGACCGCGTTAGGATTTGCCAGCCATCGCCTAACTCGACGAGCTCCACCCCATGCCCCTGCACGTCGTAGGTCTCGCGGATCTCGTCGAGCGCGGCGCGTACCGCTGCCGGCGACGAATCGGGATCGAGGTCCACCAGCTCGCCGACAGGAATCGGTCGAGCGCTGGCGAACAGGGCGGCTTCAAGCAGCTTGGCCAGCGGATTCACGGGAGATCCACACGTTGGAGAAAGGAGCCAGTTGCTCGAGCGATAGCTCGCCACGGCGCGCCATCTCGAGCAGTGCGAGTAGTACCGAGAGGATTTGCCAACGCTCCGGTGCGTCCGGAATGACGTCGCGCCACGGCACTCGCTCACGCAACGCGAGCACTCCGCGCACCGTTTGCATGGCGCCGTCTACGTCGAGCGGACGAGGAATGACGTCGTGCAGGTCGGGCAGCACCGATGTGCGTAACACGCGATCGACGGCAGCGAGCAATTCCACGAGCGAGAGCGCGAGCGGGGCCTGCGGAGGCGCGGGAAGCTCGGGGAGATAGGATCTCGCATAACGACGGCGTCTATCGTCCGAGAGGCGCTCCAGGTGATCGACGATCTCGCGGATCTGCTGGTACTCGAGCAGGCGGCGCACCAGTTCGGCGCGCGGATCTTCCCACTCGTCTTCGGATCCGCTGCGCGGCAGCAGCAATTGCGCTTTTATGCGCAGGAGCCGCGCGGCCATCTCGAGGTAGTCCGCCGCCTGGTCGAGGCCTAACGTGCGGATGCGCAGCAGGAACTGTTCGGCGATGCGCGCGATCGGGATGTCGTAGATGTCGACCTTCTCGTCGCGGATGAGCGTGAGGAGCAGGTCGAGCGGTCCCGAATACTCGCTCAGCTCGATAACGAACGGTTCCGGTGCGTCGTCAACGACGGTATGCCGCGCGAGGATCATCCGCCCATCCAGGTTGTCGGGAGCATGAAGGGATCGACAGCGACCTGTGCCAGCGAGAAGAGCGTGCGCGCCGGCCACATCCAGCTCATGAAGAACCCGCGTCCCAGTCCGGTCGCGAACATGATCAGGAGGAAAAAAATCCCGTACATGCCTAACTGTTGATAACGTAGCGACCACGCCGGCGGCAGTAGGTACTTCATGACATGGGAGCCGTCGAGCGGCGGAATGGGCAGCAAGTTGAAGAACGCCAGCATCAGGTTGACGTTCACGCCCAATAGCATCATCACCTGCAGGATGGAGAGCGACAACGCGAGAGCGGGAATCGCGCTCCCCAATAACCCGATGAGCGGGACGAGAATCGTGAAGATCACCGCGAGGGCGAGATTCGTGGCGATGCCGGCGAGCGAGACGATGATGTCGCCGCGCTTGAAACTCCTGTAGTTACGCGGGACAACCGGAACGGGCTTCGCGCCTCCGAAGATAAAGCCACCTTGCCACATCGTGAGCACGGGCAAGATGATCGTCATGAACGGATCGATGTGCTTGAGCGGATTCCACGTTAGGCGCCCGAGCTGGTGCGCCGTGGGATCGCCTTGTTTGAGAGCCGCGTAGCCGTGCGCATATTCATGCGCAACCATCGAGAACAGCAGGACCGGTAGTGCGAGGGCGAAGTACTGGACCTTATCCAATGGCGGCTGAACGGCGTGTGGAGGTGGACTCGCGCGAGCGAGTGACAAGGCGCCGAACTTCGGCTGAAGCTAGCGACGTGTGAAAGCGCAGTAAAGCTGTGTGGCGCCTTGACATGCCTCACAGGCAGGTCTAGCATTCTCCGCTCGCTTTGTGCTTAACGACTGACGTTTTTAGGAGAGCAAGTGCCGCGAATTCGATCGGGCAAGAAGAATATGCGGAAGGCCCGAGCGGCCACCGTTCGCAACCGCGCGCAGCGTGCCGCGTTGCGCACCGCGCTCAAGAAGGCTGTCTCGTCAGGCGCTGACGCCGCGACGCAGCGTACTGCCGCGTCTCAGCTCGACCGAGCCGCGCGAAAAGGGCTGATCCACAAGAACACCGCGGCGCGTCAGAAGCGCCGCATCGC
>CBQVAZ010000529.1:0-3171 GCA_967720205.1 uncultured Gemmatimonadaceae bacterium
CCAACCCATCGCTGATGCCAGAGTTTTTGTCACGGGCACGGCACTGGAGGTTTCCTCGAACGCGCAAGGAGACTATCGGCTAGTCAATGTACGGCCCGGGCGAGCGCAGATCGTCGTGCTCAGACTCGGATATCGCGCGTCGCAGGATACCGTGACAGTCGTCGCGGGTCAGACCCTAACGAAAGATTTCCAGCTGAGCCAATCCCTAACGACACTTGCAGACGTCGTGATCACGGGAACGGCGGGGAATCAGGAACGTCGTGCGCAGTCGGCTCAGGTCGCGAGTGTCGCAACGACGGATCTCGTGAAAGAGATTCCCACGATCAAGTCGGTGAACGAAGTGCTGCAGTCGCGCGTGCCAGGAATCGCGGTCAGCGCTGGTTCCGGTACGGCTGGCACGAGCCGCCAGATCCGCATTCGCGGCGCCGCATCGATCAACCTTTCGAACGAACCGCTCATCTTCGTCGATGGCGTCAAGTTCCAAAGCGGCACTGTGAATCCCGGAGTGAACGGTCAGGTCACGGATTTTCTCAACAACTTGAATCCGGACGAGATCGAGTCCGTCGAAGTCGTGAAAGGTCCGGCCGCCGCGACGTTATACGGCGCCGATGCATCGGCTGGCGTCATTCAGATCATCACGAAGCGCGGCCGTGCAGGCACTAACTCGTTCCAGCAGACGCTTCAAGCCGATTATGGACAGTCAGAGCTCGACTGGACACCGCCGGCGAACTTCGGGCTCTGCAGCGCTGCGCTCGTCGCGGCGAATTCTCCGAATCCGCTGTGCCGCGGGCAGGCAGCCGGCACGCTCGTCTCCGACAATCCGCTGGTTCGTGAAGGCGCGTTCCAGAAAGGAAGCGAGACGAATTTCGCATGGACGGGTCGTGGCGGTGGACAGTCGTACGGCTACTTCTTGAGCGCGGCGAACCAGCGCACGCTCGGCAACCTGCCGAATAACGAGTTCAATCGGCAGAACGGCCGCACGAATTTCAACTTTCTGCCGGATTCGCGCCTAACGATCGATGCCGGCCTTGGCATCTCGCGCGCGTTTACGACGCTGCCGGACAACGACAACAACATCTACGGCTTCCTCGGCGGCGGCATGCTTGGCTCTCCGCTGACGCGTCGTGATGACGGCGTCCCGAGTCAGAACGGTTGGTTCGGCTTCAACCGTCCCGTTTCGGCGATCACCGCGATCGACAATTCCGTGCTCGACTACCGGACGCTCGCCAACCTAACGGCGAACTATGTTCCAAAGTCCTGGTTCACCAATCGCTTTACGATCGGCGCCGATCTGCTGCGCACCGAAGTCACGCGCTTCTTCCCGAAGAATCCCGGAACGAACTACGCCGGCGATCTGAACACCGGGAACAATACGCAGACCCGCATCGGCATCGACAACTTCACGATCGATTATCTCGGCAACCTCAAGGGCGAGTTCGGCGCTTCCAACGAGTGGGAGACGAACCTCTCGTTAGGTGCGCAGCTCACCACCAATCGCACAGACAACACCTTCGCGAATGGCCAGGGCTTCGTCACGAACGCGAACCGCGTCATCACGTCGGCATCGACGCGTACCGGTGGCCAGCAGCTCACGTACCAGCGCTCCGTCGGTTGGCTGGGTCAGTTGCAGGTCGGACACCTGAACCGGCGCTTCGTGCAGCTCGGAATGCGCGTGGACCAGAACTCATCGTTCGGTACGAACTCGGAGCCGTTCTTCCTCCCGAAGGTCGGCGGTTCGTGGGTCGTTTCCGAAGAAGAGTTCTTCTCGGGGCTACGCAACGCGATCAGCTCGCTGCGCCTGCGTGCCTCGTGGGGCACCACGGGCCGTTCGCCGGCGCCGGGTGCATCGCTGCAGACGTACCAGGCGGCACCGGTTGCCCTAACGGGCGGCCAGGTCGTTGCCGGTGCTGTTCCCTTCAATCCTGGTAACGACACGCTCAACCCTGAACGCGGTGTCGAATACGAACTCGGCTTCGACGCCACGTTCCTGGATGACCGCATGAACCTGGAAGTGACATACTTCGACAAGAAGTCGCAGGACGTGCTGTTGCGACGGCCGCTGCCGCCCTCGTTAGGGTTCGGCCAGAATCCGTTCGTCAACATCGGCGAGATCAAGAATTCCGGCATCGAAGTCGCCCTCACGGGGCAGGTCATCCGTAAGGCGAATCTCGGCTGGGACTTCCGCGCCTCGATGAACACGCTCGACAACGAGTTGGTCGACCTCGGCGGCGTCAATCCATTCGGGACGCTCAACCGCTTCATGCCCGGCCAACAGCTCGGCGTCTGGGTCAGCAAGAGGATCCGCAATATCAACGAGCAGACGGGCGTCGTGACGGTAGCAGACACGCTCGAGCCGTTCGGCAACATCCTCCCGACGCTGGAAGGATCGCTGCAGAGCGGAGTAACGCTGTTCAAGCAGCTCAGAGTGCAGGCGTCGGTTGACACGAAGCAGGACTACTTCGTGCGTAACCTGACGGACTTCTTCCGCGAGACGCAGCTCGTTCGCTCCAACCGGCGTCTCGACCCCACCGTCCTGTCGCGTCGCGAGCGCCTCAAGCGCTACGGCAACGACACGCCCGGCCAGCCCGCATTCGTGCAGGAGCATGGCGGCACAACAACAGTCGATGAAGTGCGCGACGCGTATCTGCAGCCAGGCGATTTCGTGCGCCTGCGCGAAGTATCCCTCTCGTGGAACATTCCAAACTCGCTGTTGCGCAGCATGCGCGGCGTGCGTGGTGCCACGTTAGGCCTCGGTGTGCAGAACCTCGCGATCTGGACCGATTACGAAGGCGCCGATCCGGAGCTCATCTCCGCGGCTGGCGTCGACTTTACCCGCGACGACTTCCTCACGGTGCCGAACCCGCGCCGCTGGACGCTCCGTCTCAACCTCAACTTCTAACCTGTCGAGGAGATATCCATGACGACGATTCGACGCGCACTCGCGCGCCCATTCGGCGCCGCGCTCCTCGTGAGCGCGGTTGCTTGCAACTCCTTTCTCGAGGTCGACAACCCTAACGTGATCGATGCCAGTACGATCGATCCCACGCAGGATGCAACAACGCTGGCCAACTCGGTGCAGCAGAACTTCGCAGTGGCGTACGGCTGGATGATCATGTACAGCTCGTGGTACTCGGGTGAATCGCTCGTTGCCGAGACGTTCCCGACGCGCAA
>CBQVAZ010000530.1:0-3167 GCA_967720205.1 uncultured Gemmatimonadaceae bacterium
TGGGACGTCGGCAACACGCCTGACAAAGCCAGAGTCATGGTTAGGCAGTTCAAGGAGCTCGGCGCCGACTGCGTAAAGGTCAGCAAGAGCCCCGGCCACTATCCCGATGTTCTGGCAGCCATAGCCGACGAGTCCAAAAAGGTCGGCATGTGGGTAATGACCGATCTCAAAGTCTCTGAGAGTGATGCACTCGTCGCGTCCAACGCTGGCGTGCGGTCGATCGAGCACTGGTATGGCATTCCAGACGCCGCGCTCAAGGGGTCGCAGAACTTCCCGACCGACTACAACTACTGGGACGAGCTGGATCGCTTTCGTTATGCTGGCCTGCTCTGGTCCGAAGCCGACAAGGACAGCGCGGCGTTGCGTAATGTCATCACTACTATGATAAAGAACGGGACCAATTGGGACCCGACGATGTCGGTGTACGAGGACAACCGTGACGTCTGGCGCAACGTGACGATGCCCGTGCGCGAAACGCTCATGCATCCAAGTGAGATCAGCGCCGGTCCGGACACGACGGTGCACGGCGCGTTCAAGCGCGAATGGAAGACGTCGGACGAAATCAACTGGAAGCGCAACTTCCAGATCTGGATGAAGTGGGTGCGCGAATTCCATCAGCGCGGCGGTATCCTGACGGCCGGAAGCGACGAAGGCGGCATCGGCGGTGTGGCCATGATCCGCGAGCTGGAGCTGATGCAGGAAGCCGGCATTCATCCCATCGATGTGATCAAGATCGCCACGACGAATGCGTATCAAACGTTAGGCTGGGAGAAACACTGCGGCATTCGCGTCGGATGCGCTGCGGACGTGCTTGTCATCAACGGCAACCCGATCGACAACTTCAAGGTGATGTACGGTCGCGGGTACGGTGTGTACGGCCTCGTCCCGCGCAACGAGCAGTGGAAGTTCGGCGGCGTCACATGGACGATCAAAGACGGTGTCGTCTACGACGCGCAGGCGCTGCTGCGTGAAGCGGAGTGGTACGTGCAGCAGGAGAAACAGAGGCTCTCGACCAAAGCGACGACTTCGCCGCCTTAACGCCGGCGAGGGTTCGTGCGTCTTATCAGAGTTACGCCTGTCCCGACGCACGACCCAAGCCTGCATTCACACATGTCGTTGACGCTTCTCGTTCGCCTCACGCGGGCGCTGACCTTTGTCGCCGCGCTCGCGATGAGCGCAGTGCTGACCGCGGCCGACGCGCAGATCGGATCGTCGACGGACATTGTCACCGGAATCGTCAGGCGCGAAGGAAACGCGCCCGTTGAAGGGGCGCAGGTCGAAGTGACTTCGATCGAGACCAACATTACGCGACGCGCACGCACAAACGCGCAGGGGAAGTTCACCGTTCTCTTCCCTGACGGCGGAGGGCAATACCGCGTGCGGGTCCGCGCGTTAGGCCTGGCACCGCAGGAAGTGCTCGTCACTCGCCAATCGGACGAGGACCGGCTCGTCGCCGAAGTGCACATGACGTCGACGCCGACGCAAATCGCCGGAGTGACGATCCGCGGACGGCAAGACGTTCCGCGCGATCTCGAGCGCCCAACGCCAGGATCCACCGAGCGCATGATGACGACGGATCAGGCGGCGCGCCTGCCGATCGATCCAAGTGATCTCCTGTCGCTGGCCCTGACAGCGCCGGGCGTGGTGAGCATCAGCGGAAGCGACACGACGCCTAACGCGATTTCGGTTGCCGGCCTGGGTCCGGGCGCCAACAACATCACGCTCGATGGCCTCTCGTTTGGCGCACAGGTGCCGCAAGAAGCCGTGCGCAGCACGCGCGTCATCACGTCGAGTTACGACGCTGCGCGCGGCCAATTCTCCGGCGGACTCATTTCGTCCACGACGCGCAGTGGCACGAACACGATGCAGGGCAATTTCTCCTACGCATTACGCGACCGGGATCTGGCGATCGGAGGCGAGGATCCATCACCTGCCGCGCAGGGCTATACGCAGAACCAGCTCTCCGGCGGGCTCGGTGGGCCGATTGTAAAGGACAGACTCTTCTGGTTCGGATCGTTGCAGGTCCGCCGGCGAGATGACGTGGTGCCTTCACTCACGAACGCGGATGCGGCGACCCTGACGCGATTCGGTGTGAGTCCCGACTCGGTGGCGCGTTTCACGTCGCTCCTGAGCGATGCCGGCGTCTCACCGTTCGCCATCGCCGCCGACGACCGCCTTTCGGACAACGCGTCCGCCATTGTTAGGCTCGACTATCTCACGGAGGGCGGTCAGTCAGTGTCGCTGCGCAGCGATTTCCGTTGGAGCGACACGGATCCATCGCGTATCGGCCCGTTGTCGCTGCCACAGACCGGTGGCGACAACAAAAACTGGGGAGGGGGCCTCGCAGCGACGCTGACGTCGAATTTCGGCGGCCGGTTCTTGAACGAGCTGAAAGTATATGGATCGACCGATCGTCGAACTGGGCGCCCGCTGCTCGTTATGCCGGCTGGTCGCGTGCAAGTCGCGTCGGAGCTGGAAGGCGGTGAGACAGGAATCGCGACGCTGACGTTCGGTGGCAACACCGGCTTACCTCAAGACGGCGAGACAAAGTCACTCGAAGCGACTAATGAAGTCTCCTGGCTCACCGACAACGGGGCACACCGCTTCAAACTCGGCGCGCTGCTCAACGTCACCCAGTTCACCGAAGACGTGACGACGAACCGCTGGGGGACATTCACCTTCAACTCGCTCGCCGACTTCGAGGCTGGCAGGGCCGCGATGTTCACGCGCACCCTCGCGCCACGGCTGCGCGAAGGCGCGGGGACGAATGCATCGCTCTACCTCGGTGACGTCTGGCGAGCTTCGCGCGAGTTCCAGGTGACGTATGGGGCCCGCGCCGAGGGTTCGAGATTCGGCAAGACGCCGGCGTTCAATGCGGCCGTCAAGCAGGCGTTCGGCTACCGCACCGATCAAGTGCCAACGGATTTTCGCGTGAGTCCACGCGTCGGTTTTACCTGGACGTTAGGCATGCCGCAGTTCGTCGCCCGGCCGGGGGAAGGCGACCGGCGGCCGGCGGTCCCGGCGGGTGGGTTCAGAGCACCGTGGTTGATTGTTCGTGGCGGGATCGGCGAATTCCGCAGCGCGCCGTCGACGCAGCTCGTCGCGTCCGCGGCCGGCGCGACCGGACTCCCGAACAACGAGTCGCAGCTCGTCTGCATCGGCGGTGC
>CBQVAZ010000531.1:0-3163 GCA_967720205.1 uncultured Gemmatimonadaceae bacterium
CCGTACGCCGGCCGACGAGTGGAAGCTCATGGCCCCAGGGCAATGCGGCGACAGCCTCACGCGTCACCGAACGTGTGTCCGGCGGCTGCCGCGTGGCATCTCTCGACGGAGCTGACGTGTCTGCTGCCCTCACAACACATAACCCCCTGCGGTCGTGACGGCGACCGCAGATAAACCCACCGGAGATGATCGGTCGAACGAGCGCTTTACGCTAGCATCGCACTCCGTCGCCGCCGCCTGCAACCGCTAGCAGAGACTCGCGATGCTCACGAACGGCTGGGGAGCACCATCGCGACGGCCGCCGCACCGAAACCCAAATGCGCCGCACGATACGTCGCGGTGAGACGGTAGCCCCGCCCTTCTTGTACCGGCACACCAAGGCGAACTACGTGACCCAGCTGCCCAAAGAGCGCCTGCCGGCCCGCTACCGTTGCGTTCCAAAGTACCGTGCCCGTCTCCACATCCTGCAGCACCAACTCCGCAACGCCGTCCAGCGGAAGGCCGGCGATCGCCAGAAGACGGCCACTCAGGTCAGCTTTCCACTCCCAGCTTTGGGTCACTGTGGTGCTCGCGCCTAACGTCCCTGTAGAATTCGCGGTCGTTACGTCCAACGGGATGACCGCCAGCCGGCTGAGCGGGCCAGTGAGCGGGTCGTATTCGACGCTCAAGCGGAGGAAGTACGCCGCCTGAGAATTCGTTTCGTGGAACGTGGCCAGGATGAGGAGCGAGTCGGTGGCACCGATACGAAAGCCGAGCGGCTTTGGTAGCGCAATCTCACAGGAGAAGGCGTTGAGCGTTACGAGCGAGCGGAGACGCGCGTGCCTAACGTCCTGCGCGCCGGCGAAGACGGTCAATTCCCACGAAGCACTGCCTTGGACGGGCCGTCCCGTGGCGTCTACGACGTCGACGCGGAAGGCGTGCAGCATGGCGCCCTGGACAACGCGACCACCGAAGGACACTACAGTTGTGTCACCCAGGGTCACTCGAGCTGACTTGTCGAGCAGCCCGAAGCTGATCTGGAGGTAACCCGGGCCTGACAGATCGATCTGGTCGAAGACGGGATTCGCAGCCTGTACTTGCGGTACGGCTGCGAACAGCGAGGCGAGTCCCGCCAACATCGTGTGCCGCATCGATCGCGTCGTCTTCGTCATCTGGTCATCCTCGTTTAGAGAGGGCTTTCCACGCCCTCGCACAGAAGGATGCGAAGATCCGCAAACGCCGATCATCGGACGGTTGACGCAGTACGGCGGCAAGGTTGACGTAGACCTCCCGCGCGGAGTACGTAATGCTCCTCGCCCCGGGCAATGGACTCGTGGCAGGCCGCCCTTCCGAACCCGCCGGAGCGGACCCTAGATGCGCGTCACACACCTGGCGCTGACGTCCATTATCCTCGCATCCGCGCCGCTCCCCGCCCAAGTACGGGCGCCATCCGACGGCGGTACCACTGCGTCGTTAGGCCAACCCCGCGCGTGGAAGTGGACGCTTGGAGCGGCGCTGGGATGGGATCGCCAGGTTGCGAACAACCGCGGGTTGGCAGAAGCGCGACTGGGCATCTATCGCGACCTGATGAATCCAGTCATCGGGATCGCGGGAGTGCATGTGGAGGCGTACTCCGGGGCACGTGACACAGACTTCGAAGGCGGCATCCGTGCCCGCGTCGTGAGCCCCTTCGCCCGCTTCGGACTCGGCGCAGACTACAACGCGATAGACGGCCGCACGCGATTTCTCTTCTCGCTGTCCCATCCCGGCCGTCGTGGAGGCCTCTTCCACGATGGGAGCATCTTGCGGCTCGACGTCACCCCGGGACGCGATCGCTCCGTCTCGTTAGGCATCGAGACGCCGATTTACCGGCGACTGCCGCAAGGCCGCACGCGCCCGTTCGCCGATCACGTCGGCCTTTCGCGGGCGAGGCCCGCATCCCTCAACACGAGCGTCCCTGCGACAGCGGTCAATACGCTGGCCGCCGCCCGTGCGGCCGCCAGCTGGATTCGGCGACTCAACGTTCCTTACCTCGATCACCGATCGCCCGATCGGCGACGTGCCCAGTCAGCGATCGTCAGCGAGATCCACGACCTGCAGCGCGGCTTGCACGTCGATGTGACAGATAGCGTTAGGCGAGGCATCGAACGCGAAGTCCGCCGATTTCATGCAGACGTTGAGCGAGCGTTCACCAGCGCTATTGGTGAAGACTCGGTAGCAAGCAGCGTGCTCGGACGCAACGTTGCGGCGCACGCGCGATCGGTCCTCCTGGCAGAGGTACTGCTTCCTTACAACCGGCTGCTGGGACAGGTGAAGAAGGACGATACGATCCAGGAGTTCGCCAACCGTGCGCGCGGCATCTTTTTGCGCTGGCTCCACGTCGAGTCGGGTGTGAAGCGCGAGGCGAGCGATGCGGTGCTCCAGGTGTTCATCGCCCTGCTGGAAATCGTCGAGGAGAATCGCGCGGCAATGAGCCGGGAGTGGGGTGACTCGCGGTTCGTGTGGCTCCCGCTGCAGTACGCACTCTTGCCCGAGCAACACGACACACAGGCGGAGCTGGACACCGTCGTGGAGCAGGCCGTCGGCGTGAAGTTCACCGAAGGAAACCTCGTGTCGTACGTGATCAACGAGCAGTTCCAGTACCAGCTGAGTCGCACAATCCGCGAGGCGCAGGATTATCACGTGCTCTGGACGCACGACTTCCGCGGATACGACGATTCGGGGAACCCTGACGAGATGGGCTACCGGCACGTGCTGCGCTCCTACCTGGCAGCGCTGACTGCGCGCGCGCGGGCGTACGATAGTACGGGCAGGTTCCCCGTTTACATGATCATGCTGGATGAGTGGTTCTACCAAGTGAGAGGCGGCCAGCTGTGGATGCACTTGCTCGAGGATCCGACCGCCTATCGACTGCGGCTCCCGAGTGCGTTTCGTGCGTGGGAAGACACGATTGCGGCGGCGCAGGACTCGCTGCGCGCCGCGATCGCCGGCTCAAAGCTGTTGCAGGCGCAGCGCGGGCAGTTCGGCGACCGCTGGCTGCGGAACCTCGTGAAGGTTCACGTCAACATCACCAATGGATCGGATCCGACCTTCACTAGCTGGCGCATGGCTCGTGGCATTCCGCTGCCCGACAACATGATGCGGGATCATCGGAAGCTGGTGTTCTACGACATCACCGAGGACG
>CBQVAZ010000532.1:0-3162 GCA_967720205.1 uncultured Gemmatimonadaceae bacterium
GATCTCAGCAGCGCGCGCGCATCCGTGACCGGTCAGACCACCATCGCTGCCTCTAGCGACGACGTCCCTGCCGAACGGCCGCATCGTGACGGCCCTCTTTGCCGGCGCCCTGTTTCTCAGTGCGTTCCTGCTTTTCGTGCTCGAGCCGATGGTGGCCAAGAGCATCCTGCCCACGCTCGGCGGCACACCGATGGCGTGGAACACGCGCCTCCGTGGCACTGAGGTCGTGGACCTTGATGAGGCCGAGGCGGCGCGCGATGACCGGTTCACGTGGGCTCTCGGCAAGATTTGGATCGTTGCGAAGGGTTTGCCGCCCGATGTCGTGGAGCGCATTGTCATCGCTAGTGGCAATGCCATTCGGCCAGCTTAGCCCACGTAAGTCTGAATCTCATGCTTGCTACCTAACGAACGGTGCAGCTGACAAGCGATCTAATGGTTGCGCGTGGCTTTGCCACGCGCTCTTATTGACTCGCTTGCAGCTGAACTTTGGCGTTAGGCGCAATGACCGGTACGAAGCATGGATCTGAGCTTTAGTTGGGATCCGGCGAAGGACTTGGCTAACCAGAAGAAGCACGGCGTCGCATTCGTCGAAGCCATGACGGCGTTCGCGGACCCCCTCTCCGTCACAATTCCTGATCCCGATCACTCGGTCACCGAGGAACGCTTTCTGCTAGTTGGCCTTTCGTCACGCCAGCGTCTGCTTGTCGTTTGCGCATGCCGAGCGTGGTGACCAGATTCGAATCATCAGTGCCCGCCCGGCGACGCGCCGGGAACATCATGACTACGAAGAAGAAGCGTAGCGCCGCGAAACCCCCGGAGCTCCGGCCCGAGCGCGACACCATGCGGCCAGAGTATGACTTCAGCAAAGGTGTGCGCAGCAAATACGCGAGCCGGTATCCGCACGGCGCCATTGTTGTGAGCATCGATCCTGACTTGGTAGCGGCATATCCATCCGCTGCCGCTGTGAATGCGGCATTGCGAAAACTGGCCGCGGCAACGCCGCCTCGTGCCAAACGAAGGCGCAGCGCCTAACACGGCGTTGCAGCAGCTGGGCGCTACGATAGCGGCGCCTTCGTTAGGCATTGCTCCGCAGCGCTGCTGCGGAACGTAAGGTTGAATATGTTCAGCACTGCGCCCGCAGCTGAATGCGTGGTCCGTTAGACTGCGGGCATACTTCCTCTAGCCGCATAGCTCAGTCGATAGCATGGCGCTCACTCAGATTCAGCGCGCGCAAATTGATCGTCGATTGAGCAGCTTTTGCGAAGCACGTGTGCCGCCGCATGTTCGAGATCAGCTCCGCCTCAGCTACCGCGTTGGTACAAACGACGTCGTGCTCTTTGAGTCTCGGCCGTCCTTTCGACATCCACGCAAATGGCAGGATGAAGACATCGCGAAGTTCCGCTATGTCAATGCAGCCCAAGAGTGGCGCCTCTACTGTCAGTTTCGAGATCTGAAATGGCGAGCCTATGCGCCGTTGCCAAGCGCGAAAGACTTTGCTACGCTCCTCGATGAAGTCAATCGCGATCCGACTGGCATCTTCTGGGGCTGACACCATTGCGACCGCAGTCTCACAACGCATTGCTGCAGACTCCGCACACTCTGAAGGTCGGCTGCGCTGTGCTTCGGCAGTGCAGCGTATATCAAGTGCGGCGCAGCAGAGCGCGGGGCCGTTAGGCGGCGGGTCATTCTGTGAGCTGTGCTCCCCGGTCCTCAGACTCGGCGAGATCCAATGACAGATAACGGTCCTGCGGGACATCCATTCAGTTCTGATGAAGATCTCTGCCACTATGTTGAGTCGGAATTAGGCCGGACTATTCGCGCCGATCGGCCGAAGCTTTATGTAGAGTTCAAGCCACCGGAGTATTCCGGCGTGGCTGACTCGCATCTACTTCGGTGGGCGATCAGTTCTCCGCATATGGACCGATCTGAGCACTTGCTGGATAGGCACTACTTGCTGGAGGCGCGCTTGGTCGAAGGGGAGTTCGTCATCTGGTTCGGGAAGCTCAGTGGCTTCCCACTCGGTGGCGGCACAACAAGGGATGCGATACTCCCGGCCGTCCACGTGCCTTTGCACGCGTCGACAAGCGACCGGCTTACGGCCTCGGTGCGGTATTGCTGTGGATGTTGGAGCACGAGGTTGAGGCCAGCGCTGTGTGGGATCCGATGGTCTACCCAATGAACGGAGCGCGCTACTGACAATGGTCCTCTGGACTTCGTTTTCGGGGCTGCTTTCAGTTGTCAAGCTACCCGCCGCCTAACAGAGCATTGCAGGAGACGCCGCAGACTCTGGCTGTATGCCGCCGCAGTCGCTCCGCGAGCGGCAGCCCCTTTTGGCTGCGTCGCAGCTGAATGCTGGGCCGTTAGGCGGCGAGCCAAGATGAATTCCCGGAAGCTTCCCGAGTCGGACTGGTCACACTTCCGCGAACTCCGCGATTTAGCCCTGGAGCGTTTTTGTCGACGTGTCCTGGGTGAACTCGAGCCCCTCATGCAGGATTCGGAGCGTACCTACCACCAGCGTTACATTGAAATCTTTGGTACCCTCAAGCAGCGAGACAGAGAACTCAGCCAAGCCTTCGACGATGTTCGGCGTTCCCGGATGATTGAGCAACTTGCCACTATGTGCATGCTCCGACTTGTGGAACCCACTGAGCTCTCGGCGTTCACCGCTGATACTCGTACCGCGGTCGAGACGCTCGCCCAATTGCATGATACACTCGCCTTTCCGCGACGCGTCGATGTCGAAAGCTGATTTGTGTTCCGCGCTGACCACCTCAGACCTGCTTCCCGGCGGTCAGCCCCATCGTAGACATCAAGGTGATCCGCACTTTGCAGTAGCTCGCCGCCTAACAAGCAATTGCTGCAGACGCAGACTCTGGGTGATGGCGCACATGTGCTGCGCCATGTGCTCAGCTATTGATATGCGGCGCAGCAGAATTGCACGCCGTTAGGCGGCACGGCCGGCTCGGAAGTGCCATCGTGCGTGTTTGGTGTTCGGAACCTTCGTGGTATGGCGAAAGGAGAACAAGATGCCAGACGTGGTGCCGTTTTTGACCTATGAGGACGGCATTGCCGCCCTAGAATGGCTGGCTGAAGTCTTTGGATTTACGGAGACAGCTCGCTTCAAGTCTTCCGATGGGAGTCTTTCTCACGGAGAAATGTCGA
>CBQVAZ010000533.1:0-3160 GCA_967720205.1 uncultured Gemmatimonadaceae bacterium
ACGCGCATGCCGGTCTTCGAGGCTCCGATCAGCCTGGAACCCGAGAGCGGACGGGATAGATTGCCAACCTGCGCTCAGGCACTGATCCGGCGCTGACGTCAGGCTGAACTGACGTGGGAGGGCACGTGGCACGCGCGCCCGGGACGCCCCTTATTCGATTTCGCACTCTTGGTGCGATCGATCTGTGCAACTCGGACGGCGACGAAATACGTGCGCTGCTGGCGCAACCCAAGCGCCTCGCGCTACTCGCATACCTCGCGATCGCGCGTCCAACCGGCTTCCACCGCCGCGACACGCTCCTCGCGTTGCTGTGGCCCGATCTCGATCTCAGTCATGCGCGCGACGCCCTCAATCAGGCGATTCGCCACCTCAGACTGGAGCTCGGCGCCGACATTGTCATCAGCCGAGGCGCTCAGGACGTCGGTATCGATCATTCGCGCCTGTGGTGTGACGCCGTCGCTTTTCGCTCCGCGCTCGTTGGGAACGAGCTAGAGTCCGCGATCGCTCTGTATCACGGTGCGTTGCTGGCCGGCTTCTTCACCAGCGGCGCGGCACCGGAGTTTGATCAGTGGCTCGCAGCTGAACGTGAGGTTCTCGCGGACCAGTTCGCCGCTGCGCTGCAGCAGCGAGCGGACGAGGCGACGGCGCTCGGGGACCGCGCCCTCGCCTTGCGTCACATGCGCGCGTTAGGCGCCGCCAAGCCACACAGCGGGCGCGTTGCATGCCGCCTGATGGAAACGCTCGTCGCTTCCGGCGACAGGGACAGCGCGCTCGAAGTGGCGGCGCAGTACGCGCTTCGCGTACGGCAGGAACTGGAGGTGGAGCCGGACCCCAGCGTCGCAGCGCTCGCCGGAGAGCTGCGAACACGCTCGTTAGGTTCATCCCTGCTCCTCACCAGCAGTCGAGCGCCCGAACCACGCACGCAAGAGGTTGCGATGGCCCCGGTGAGTCGGCGTCCCGGTGTTGGCATGCGGGCGCTGATTGGCGGCGCCGCCTTGACGGCCCTCCCTTTAGCAGCGGCGCTCATTCTGCGCGGCGGCTCAGCAACCGGCGCGGCTACTCTTGCAGTGCGGGACTCGAATCTCGTTGCGGTCGCGCCATTCGATGTCTTGAGCTCAGAGCACGAACTTTGGCGCGAAGGGCTGGTTGACTTGGTCTCGTCCGAACTGGACGGCGCGGGACCGTTACGCTCGGTTTCCCCGAGCATCGTGATGCAGCGTTGGAGTGGACACGCAGATGCAGCGTCGGCCTTGGCGTTAGGCACAGCCACCGGCGCGTCATTCGTGGTCTACGGCAGCGTCGTGACAACTGGCTGGGACTCGGTCCGGATTGCGACGCGGATTCTCGATGTCGCGTCCGGCGCGGCCAACGAAATCGAAGTGCGAGATCTTGGTACGCGACTCGATCGCGTGGCGGATTCGCTATCGGTTCGCATCCTTCGCGAGCTGGGGGGTACTCGACCGATCGCGGCAGTGCCACGCGCCGGTTTCGCCTCGCAGTCGTTGGCCGCCATCAAAGCCTATCTCGCCGGTGAGCAATTCTACCGCCACGTTAGGCGCGACTCGGCGATGGTCTACTATGCGCGCGCGGTGTCTCTGGACACTTCGTTTGCGCTCGCGTGGTGGAAAATGGCGCGGGTGCGATCGATGGGTGTGTCGGAAGCGGACGACACCGTCAGCCTCTATGGCCTTCGGGCCGGCAGGCTGAATCATGGCTTGTCTCCGCGCGACAGCCTACTTGTTGCGGCGGAGTCCCTGTACGCTGTCGGACAGAGCGGGTGGGGGCCAGACAAGGTGCGGCGGCTTCATTCGACGCTTGAAGACGCCACGCGGCGGTTCCCTAACGATGCTGAAGCCTGGTTTCAACTTGGTCGAGCGCGAGTGTACGCGCCGCTCATTGGCACAACGCCCGAACAAACGCTCATGGCAATCGATCGGGCGATCCAGCTCGACTCTTCATTTGCACCGGCCTTCGATTGGGTGTCCGGCGTAAAGATCGCGCTGCGGCTCGATAGCATCGGAGCTGCGCGCCGTCATCTGCTGCTCGGAGCCGGATGGGAACCGCCGCGCCGCGGAGACGGCATGCGCTTCGCCGTCGCCATGCTCGCTGATCCGCATGCGGGTCTTCGTGCGTTGAACCGCTGGGTAGACACAGCGACCAGCGAAGCCATTGATGCTGCCGCGCACGCGCTGGAGGACTGGCCCGATTCAGCCGAGGTGGCCGTGCGCCTTCGCCGCACGTTGCTGTCGCGCGCGAGTGCGACGGCTGATACGTCTACGGTGGACGATCATCTCGTCGACCTCGCGTACGCGCTCGCGCGACGTGGTCATCTCCGCGAGTCATACGCGCTTCACCAAGGCCGCCGCGGACCCTTTTTCACTCAAATTGCGCTCTTCGGAGCAATCCCCGCGAAGGACATCGCGGCGCGAGCGGAGCTACAGCCTCAAGGACTGATCGCGTTGTTTGCGCAACAGCACGACACCGTGGCGCTCAAGTCAGCCGTGCGTCTGATCGACTCGATCGCCCGCCCAAATCGTGAAAGCAGCGACTCGCCGAGCCCTTGGTGGGACGTAGCCCGTGGACGCGCCTACCTCGCACTGGCGCGCGGGGATACCGCCGAAGCGATCAGCCGATTCATCCCGGTCATCGATTCGCTCTGTCCTGGGTGCTCGTTCTCCCGGACGTACATCGACATCTATTCCGCCACTCCGCTCCTCCTGTCACGTGGCCTCGATCAAAAAGCTGCGACATGGCTCGATTACAACAACACGACGGTGCTACGGCCGGTTTTCGATGTGTGGTTCGCGCTTGTTCGTGGGAGGATGTCGGAGCGGCTGCATGAGCGCGAGAAGGCGGCAGCAGCGTATCGCTTCGTCGCGGCGTCCTGGGAGCACGCCGATCCCGCGCTGCAAGTCCACGTGGCGGAGGCGCGCGCAGGTCTGCGACGGCTCGGAGCAACGACTGCGCGTTAGCGCAGGAGCCTAACGCGAACCGCGAACAACGCCTTCGACGCGCCGCTGCTCGTCGAACGCTTCGATCGCGAGCGCTTGAATGTCGGCCGCGGTGACGCCGCGGATCGACCGCTCGTACTCGTCGAGCTCCTGGAGCCCTTCGCCTAACAACCACGCGTCCACGATTTCTCCCAGGACCGACCCCCCGC
>CBQVAZ010000534.1:0-3149 GCA_967720205.1 uncultured Gemmatimonadaceae bacterium
CTGCTGGATCCGATCGGCATCCGCTACGTCATCGAAGATCTGGCGCACTTGTGGACCGCGGCCGAGAAGAATACGCGGATGCTGGCGTTCGAGGGGGTTGTGCTCGAGAACCGTCTCGCATGGCTCGGCATTGCGTTAGGCGTTCTCGCGGTCACGTACATGCGTTTTCGCTTCGCGCATCGCAGCGAGACGAGCTGGGTGACGCGCTGGTTGCGCCGGCGAGATGCCCGCGCTCCGCAGCCGAGCGTCATCGCCGTGCCGACCGCTCCGATATCCGCTCCGCTGGCATCACGAACGTTCGGCCTTGTGTTTCACGTTAGGCAGTCGCTGGCCATCGGCTGGGACTCGTTTCGAGTGCTCGCGAAGAGTTGGGCGGGACTCGCCATGCTCGTTTTCATTCCGCTCTTCACGGTCCTCGTGGTGCTGGATCAGATGCTCGCTAGCGGCTCCGCGCTGGTGCCGACGACCGGACAGGTCCTCAAGGAGTTGACCGGCCCCCTAACCAGGGAGTTGAGTCGCTGGGTGATTGTCCCAGGCCTCACCATCTTCTTCGCCGGTGAGTTGATCTGGCGAGAGCGGGAAGCGAGCCTCGGCGAGATCAGCGATGCGGTACCGGTGCCGGACTGGGTTCCGTTCCTCGGCAAGTTTCTCGGACTCGCTTTCTTGCTCGCGTCGTTCATGGCGCTGCTGATGGCGGCCGGGATGGTCTCGCAGATCATTCGGGGATATCACGACTTCGACGTCGGGCTGTACCTAACGATTTTGTTCGGGCTTCAGCTCCCTGAATATCTCCTGTTCGCGCTGCTCGCACTCGTGGTGCACGTGCTCGTGAACCAGAAGTACATCGGTCACCTGGCGGCGGTCATGGCATATGTGGTGATCGTCCTGGCTCCGTTGTTCGGGATCGAGCACAACCTGCTCATCTACGGTGCCGGACCGTGGTGGACATACACGGACATGAGGGGCCTGGCCCCGTTTATCTGGCCTTGGGCTTCGTTCAAGCTGTACTGGGCCTCGTGGGCGCTCTTGCTCGCCGTGGTGGCGCGTCTGCTGTGGGTGCGCGGGAAGGAGACCGGCTTCGCGGTGCGGCTGCAGCTGGCGCGCCGTCGCATAACGGGGGCCACGATAAGAGCGGCCGCTCTAGCGGTGGGGCTGATTATCACGTTAGGCGGGTTCATCTTCTACAACACCAATGTTCTGGGTGGGTACCGCAGTTCATCCGACATCGCGGAGCGGGGCGCCGAGTACGAGAAGCGCTACAGTCGCTATGCGAACATCCCACAACCGCGCCTAACGGGCGCCAAGCTGCAAATCGAGATTTATCCCGAGCGCCGCGAGGCCAGCATCCGCGGTACTTATCGCCTCGAGAACCGCGGCGCTGTGGCCATTGACTCCGTGCATCTGGCAGTTTTCCCGGGAGTCGAGACCGAAGCGGTGACATTCAACCGTCCGGCAAGGCCCGTGCTGCAGGATGAGGAACTCGGCTACCGGATCTACGCAATCGCGGAGCCGCTGCGGCCTAACGACACGTTGCAGCTCGACTTCACAGCACGCATAAAGCCGAAGGGGTTCCGCCAGGGCGGCGCTGATCTCTCGGTGGTGGCGAACGGCACCTTCTTCACGAACAATCGGCTTCCCGCTATCGGTTACCAGAGGAGTCGCGAGCTGCTGAGCCCCAGCGACCGCCGGGGGCACGGCCTAACGATGCGTCCCGTCATCCCGTCGCTATACGACGTTGAAGCGCGCAAGGAGCGAGAGCCGGGGGTCGTCCTCGAAGCTGTAATGGGGACTGCTGAGGATCAAATCGCCGTCGCACCGGGGGCGCTGCTTCGCGCGTGGAAGGAAGGTGGGCGCAGTTATTTCCACTACGTGACCGATGGCCCGATCGGGGGCGAGTGGGGCTTCGCGTCCGCGCACTACGCGGTGCGTGAAGCGCAGTGGAAGAACGTCGCGATCCGGTTCCTGCATCATCCGGAGCACACGGCGCACCTGGACCGCATGATGCGGAGCATCCAAGCGTCGCTGGACTATTACACCGCCCAGTTCGGCCCTTACCGATACGGCCACATCACCGTCGTCGAGGTTCCTGGAGACGGCGTCGGGATACACGCCGAAGCCAGCATGCTCACGCACGGTGAAGGTGTCACGCTTTTGAAGCCTAACGACACAGGGAGGGGAAGCCTCGACTTCCCGTTCGCGATCATGGCGCACGAGATGGGCCATCAATGGGGGATCCCGATCGCAATCGTTGAAGGAGCGCCGGTGATGTCCGAGAGTCTTGCGTGGTACTACGCGATCAAAGTCGTGCAGCACACCAAGGGGGAAGAGCAGCTGCGGCGGCTCATGAGCTTCATGCGGGAGCCAAACCCGATTGCGCCGATCCGCCGCGGTGAACCGTTGCTACGCGGGCTCGATCCGTACATGTCGTATCGCCGGGGACCGTTCGCGCTCTACGCGCTGAGCGAATACATGGGTGAGGATCGCGTGAACACGGCCCTGCGGCGTCTATATGAGTCGCATCGCCCGGCAGACGCTCCTCCGGCGACGACGCTCGATCTGTATCGTGAGCTGCAGGCGGTGACGCCGGACTCGATGCGATACCTGCTGCACGATCTGTTCGAGGTGAACACGTACTGGCAGCTAAGGACGGAACGAGTCACGGCAGAGCAGACCGGGGACAGCACATGGCAGGTGACGCTCGACGTGCGGGCGCGGAAGGTGGTGTTTGACAGCGCGGGCGTCGAGACTGAGATGCCGATGAACGAGTCGATCGAGATCGGCATCTTCGCGCCTAACGAGAACGGCGGGGAACTGGCCAAGCCGCTCTACCTGCAGAAGCAGCGTATCCGATCCGGCGCGCAAACGATCACGGTGACGGTGCGCGGCAGGCCTGTGCTGGCCGGCATCGACCCGCATCACTTGCTCGACTGGGAGGAGCGCGAGGATGACGACAATGTCGATGGCGTGACGTTGAAGCCTGCGGCGCCATCGAAATAGAAGACTCCGGTGACGATGGTCCCCGACGGTGGGGACTGAAACACCCAGCGTGACTCAGACGTGTTGCCTCGCATGCCGACACCCATGACAACCCTGCTCGACGCGCTGCGCAGCGACCTCCGCTTCGCGTTCCGGTACTTCGCCCGCCACAA
>CBQVAZ010000535.1:0-3147 GCA_967720205.1 uncultured Gemmatimonadaceae bacterium
TGGACTCACAGCCTGCCGGCCTTGGCGTTGTGGCCGTTTGTCGTCGTTGGCGGCGTTCTTTTGTGGCAACGATTCGTAAAGCGACAACCACTCGCGTCGACGCCGCCAGTCAATCTCGCACTGCTGCTCGTCGGCTCGGCCATTGCTGTGCTCAGTCATCCCTCACTCGATTGGCTGAACGAGTACGGCGTGCGCGTGCTCATGCCGTGGTCCGATCGCTGGTTCTATGGCGACACGCTGTTCATCGTCGATCTCGTCCTGTTGCTGCTCTTCGGCGGAGGATGGTGGCTGGCTCGACTACGCCGCCGCCGTGATCGGCCTCGCGCGGCATTGCCTGCCCGCACGGCCGTGGCGCTCGCGCTGCTCTACATAGTGACGATGAAGGTCCAGAGCGAGCGGTCCAGAGCAGTCGTCGAAGCGGCGTTAGGCAGAGGACCCTGGAACCGGCGCCAGCTAATGATCGGCCCGCTTCCGCTCACCATGCGCACGCGCAGCGCGCTCATCGTGACGGACTCCGGATACGTTCTGCGCAATGTCCATGCGGGGCTCCGCGTGTCTCTTGGGGACGTGACCGAGTTCCTTCCGACGAACGCCGCGCATCCGTTGAGTCGCGCCGCGATGGCCACCGACGAGTATCGTCGATTCAGACGCTGGTCCCGATTCCCCTATTTCGTGCCGGGCGCTGCCGGGGACTCCACTGTTTTCGTGGGCGACGCACGCTACGCGCGGGGTACCAGCACTACGTGGGCCGGCACCCTGATTCGCCTTTCGCATCGCCCATAGAGCATCTTCCGAATACTTCCGAGACGTTGAAAGAAGAGGATCGCATGTACTCGACACAGTCTGCCAGAACGCTCCGCGTTAGGTATCTCGCCGTCGTCGCGCTGTTGCTCGTCGCGCCGACCTTACGCGCGCAGGATTCGCTGTCGATTTCTCGCATTTGGGATAGCGACGATTTTCAGGCCCAGGGGATCACGCAGATCCGCTGGCTGGATGACGTTAGCTACACAATGCTGGAGGCGTCCAGCACCGGTGCGCGCGACATCGTAAAGCATGACGCCGCGACGGGGCGGACCGAGATTCTCGTGGCAGCTTCTGCACTTGTCCCGTCAGGTGCTTCGGCGCCGCTTGCCATCGCCAATTACATCTGGTCCGACGACAAGACGCAGCTCTTGCTCTTCACGAACACGAGGCGCGTCTGGCGCGTGAATTCGCGCGGCGACTACTGGGTCTTCAACCTGCAAAGCAAACAGCTGCAGAAACTCGCTGGCGACGCACCGCCGTCGACGTTGATGTTCGCCAAGTTCTCGCCCGACGGCAAACGTGTAGGATACGTTAGGCAAAACAACATCTACGTGGAAGACCTTGCCACCCGTCGCATTACGCAGCTCACGACGGACGGATCGCGCACGACGATCAACGGCACGTTCGATTGGGTATACGAAGAAGAGTTGGGGATGCGCGACGGCTTCCGCTGGAGTCCGGACGGAACTCGCATCGCTTATTGGCAACTCGACGCGACCGGCGTGCGTGACTTCCTGCTCATCAACGACACGGATTCGCTGTACTCGTTCACAGTCCCCGTGCAGTATCCCAAAGCCGGAACAGCCAACTCGGCTGCACGCGTCGGCGTCGTTAGGTCCGATGGCGGCCCGACGGTTTGGATGAAGGTCGATGGCGACGCACGCAACAATTACATCGCGCGCCTGCAATGGGCGGGGAACTCGAACGAAGTCGCGATCCAGCAGCTCAACCGGAAGCAGAACAGGCTGCGACTTTTGTTCGGCGACGCGACGAGCGGCAGCGTCAAGACTGTGCTCGTCGAGGCTGACTCCGCGTGGGTCGACCTGTGGGACAACAGCAGCCTATTCTCCGACCGGCAGGACCATCTGCGCTGGCTCTCGAACGGCGCGCGCTTTTTCTGGGTGAGCGATCGCGACGGCTGGCGCAGACTCTACGCTGTCACGCGCGACGGCGCCCGTCTGACTCCGATCACGCCGCCTGGCGTTGACATTACGCAGATTGCCGCGACTGACGAGGAAGGCGGTTGGGTGTATTACATCGCCGCGCCTGACGATCCTACGCGCCGCTATCTCTATCGAGTCAAGCTGGACGGGTCGTTCGCGGCGACGCGCCTAACGCCCGCCGATCAGCGCGGGACGCATTCGTACAACGTGTCGCCGCGCGGAAAGTGGAGCGTGCACACTCTCTCGACGTTCGACACGCCTCCCGTTTTCGATCTCGTTGAACTGCCGACGCATCGCTCCGCGCGCGTGCTACAGGACAACGGCGAATTGCGGCATACGCTGGCTGCGGTGCGACCAGGGCACGCCGAGTTTTTCCGCGTGGATGTTGGCGATGGTGTGCAGCTCGATGGCTGGATGATGAAGCCCAAGGACTTCGATCCGGTTCGGAAATATCCCGTGCTGTTCGAAGTGTACGGCGAGCCGGCCGGCACGACTGTGAACGACGCCTGGGGCGGCGCGCAGACAATCTGGCATCAGTATCTCGCCGACAAGGGCTACGTGGTGATGAGCTTGGACAATCGCGGCACGCCCGCGCCGCGTGGACGCGCATGGCGAAAATCGATCTATCAAAAGGTCGGCGTGCTGTCGTCGCAGGATCAGGCGGCTGGACTGCGAGCAATCATCGCGAAGTACTCGTTCGTCGATCCGTCGCGTATCGGGATCTGGGGATGGAGCGGCGGCGGCTCGATGACGCTCAACATGATGTTCCGCTATCCCGACCTGTACAAAACCGGAATGGCCGTCGCGCCAGTTCCGGATTTGCGACTCTACGACACGATCTATCAGGAGCGCTACACGGGATTGCCTGACGAGGATCATCAGGCTTACGAGCAAGGCTCACCGCTCAACTTCGCGGGACAGCTCAAGGGAAACTTGCTCGTCGTGCATGGGTCGGGCGACGACAATGTGCACTATCAGGGGACCGAGCGGTTGGTCAACGAGCTCGTGAAGAACAACAAGCCGTTCCAGCTGATGGTCTATCCGAACCGGACGCACGGGATCTTCGAGGGCGAAGGGACCACGGTGCATCTCTTCTCGCTGCTAACTCGCTATCTGTTGGAACAGCTGCCTCCCGGCGGACGGCCCGCGATGTAGGCTATGGCAGAAGCTTCATCGAGCA
>CBQVAZ010000536.1:0-3146 GCA_967720205.1 uncultured Gemmatimonadaceae bacterium
AGCTTGCGACGCTGGCCGCTGAGACATACGCGGCGGAAGCGATGTTAGGCGAGCTTGTCGAACTCGTGGATCGTGGGGAGAGCGACTACGCGATGGAGGCGGCGTGCGCAAAGGTGTTCGCGAGTGATCTCATCTGGCGTGCGGCCGATGAGATGGTGCAGGTGGCGGGCGGGCGGGGGTTCGTGAAGCCGTATCCGTACGAGCGGATGCTGCGCGATGCGCGCATCAATCGGATCTTCGAAGGAACGAACGAGGTGCTGCGGTTGTTCATCGCGCTCAACGGTGTGCAGGGGCCGGCGGAGCGGTTGAAGGAGGTCGGTGGGGCACTGCGGCGTCCGTTGCAAAACTGGGGGTTACTGAGCGGTTATGCGGCGTCGCGGGTGCGATCCGTGTTAGGCGCGACGCCGACGCTCGATACGCCGCTGAGTGAGCGGCTGGCGACGCACAAGCGCTATTTCGAGAAGCACGTGGCGGAGCTCAAGGATCATGCGGAGAAGGCGATCCTGAAGCATCGTGAGGCAATTGTGGAGCGTCAGTTCGTGTTGGAGCGGCTGGCGAATATGGCGATCGAGCTGGTGGCGACGGCTTGTGTGTTGGCGCGGACGCAGTCGGTGATCGACGAGCGTGCTGAAGCCGGCGCCGAGCACGAGCTCGCGTTATGCGATTTGTTTTGCGTAGAATCCGGGCGGCGCTTTCGCGCGAACCGGCTGGCGCTGGACGAGCGCGAAGAAGAAGTGGACGATGTGCGGCGGCGGGTCGCCCAGGTGGTCAGCCAGAAGACGTGATGAAACGGCGAATTGCCTAACGCCTTAGAGCTTTGCGAGCCACTTGGCGATGGCTGTGATGGCCCGCGAAATGGGCGACTGGCGCTCGATCGCGAAGAAGTACGGGTCGATCGATACTGGCACCATCAACCCAAAACCGAGCATCACGGGCGACCCCCCTGGCTTCCGCTGATACGTTAGGCCCTGAGGATAAACATTCGCCGCGAACTTGTTGTTCGCCGAGAACACACCATAGAAGTCGGTGCCGATGGTCTCGAGATCCATGTAGTCACCGAGGTATGGCATGATCTCCCACAGTGGCGTGTCAGCCCTCGTCTGAGCCAGCACGAACCTCCGAGTGCTGAGGAAGTCGGGACGGGCCAGGATAAAGATGGTGTCCCACCACGCGTTGCCGTCACGCTGAGCGAGCTGCTGATACGCGAACCCTACTTCGCTTCCGCTGTTCACGGCCAGTGTTGGATTCGTGGCGTTGGTCACGGTAGTGAGATCGCTCACGTCCCACGTGACTCCGCCGTCACGCGATGCGCGCACGTGCAACGTGATTAGGCTGGGGCTAGCTGTTGAAATGTCTCCCCATGCGACGTACACCACGTTCGCGTCGTTAGGGTCCACCGCAACACTCAGTTGCGATAGCGTACGTCGCTCTTGCCCGAAGTTGGGATCAGAAACCGGATTCCACGGGAAAACGACGCAGCGCGCGAGGCGGAAGCCCGGCAAGCCATCACGCGAGGTGCACTTGTCCCCGGTGTTCGATACCGGGCTATCGTCGATCGCACCGTATGTTATGGCGCCGGATGCACCTTTCGTCGCCTTCGCGACAACCACGTCGGTGAGCCTGTTGGTCCAATCAACGGGCAAATAGTACACGGTGTAGACCGTGCCGCTGGAGTGCCACGCCGACCGCGCTGCAGGAATTTCAGAGACGGCCGAGCGCTGCTGGAAGCATGTTGGCGTGGATGGCGTTCCCGTTCCAGCGTAAACAACCGCATCACGGGTCCCGTCGTCGGCACAGCCCGATGTCCCTTCTGACATGCTCGCCGACACCGAGTATTCGTCGGAGCCCGCACCGCGATTGGCGTCAATGTGTGGTTGGTCGGTGTCCTTGAAGTCCTGAAGGATTCTTGGCACTCCGGCGATGCCTTTCGCGATGTCAGCTTCCAAAATCCGCGCGAGCAAGACATAGCCAGGCGTTAGGTACGCTGCGTACGTCTTGTTGCCCGATCCTACGGCGTCAAAGGAATGGTCCCCAGCCCAGTCAGGTATGTTGTCTGCGGCGTCACCCTCGAGGGGTAACACGCACTGCATGTGCCACGTTTTGCCGCTGTTCGCGCTCGCGACGACACCAGCCGTGAGCGCGCCACATTCAATTCCTTCGCTCCCCAGAAACATCGCGCTCGCGGCCATCCGAGTCGGATCCGTCGGATCGATTGCGAGGGTCGGCTCTGCGTTTTGCCAACCTTCCTCTGCCAGCGTTCCCGGGATCATGTCGGCGACGCGCGCACTCCATGTTGGCCATGCCAAGTAGATCGCCGCGAACACGACAATCACGGATACGTAGAGCCACCACTTGTATAGGATGCCGCGTCCGGCGTGCTGCGGTGATGGGTCGGGCATCGACGGCTACGGAGGGAGTGGTGGCTGAACGACAATCATGGAGTCTCGCGCCGGGAGCACATCCAGCGGACGGACGACGAAGTACATGCCGTTCGTTAGGCTCGTATTTAGGGAGTCACGAAGCAGACGGCTCGCGCGCTGCGCAATGAACAGCGATTGCGTGCCGACCTGCAGTCGCGGAGAGTAGCGATACGCCGCGTCAGGAGAGCCAGGAAAAAGCACGCGCACTGTTGGTGATAGACTCGCGCTGCCATATGAGGCATCGATACGAACCTGCGCCTCGCGCCACCTCGGGTCGTGCTCACCGCGCCGAATGAATGCGGCAGCGGCCGAAGTCGAGTCGGCGATCGTCTGCACCGTGCCCAGGAATCGCACATCACTCGCTGTCGCCAGGCGTCGAACAGTCGTCACGCGCATCAACGAATCGCCGCTCACGATCAGCGCACCGATCGCGCGAGCCTGCGGCACCGAATCCAGCGCCACGTGGGCCTGCGAACGCAAGATGATTGCGTCGTTGAAGGCAACTCCCGACGCAATGAAGACAGCGGGCGCTGATCGGCGCAGTGCCGTCGTATCCGACAGGAGGATCGTTAGGCTCTTCCCCTTGAGATTGCCAACGGAAGCGGGCGCTCGAAATACGGTATCTACCACGGCAATTGTCGCGTAGGCCCCCGTGTAGCCATAGACGGCTGGAGCGGCACTGTGGCTCCGCACGGTGGCGACGAAACTGAATCCGGCGCCTACGAG
>CBQVAZ010000537.1:0-3141 GCA_967720205.1 uncultured Gemmatimonadaceae bacterium
GCATCGCGTTGCTGCTGATCGCGAAGCTTGCTCACGGCCAGCTGAGGGAGCTTGCGACGATAGTCCGCGCACATCGCCTCGGCCGGTCCATCGACAGCGGGGCCGTGGAAGAGCAGCACGATCTCCTCTATCTCATGCACGTCGACCAAAAACCGGCATTCGCGTCGCAGCTGCTGCGCTCTCAGAAAGTCTTTCCCGCTTGGCGAGAGGGCACCGCCGCCGCCCGCAACGTACAAGCGATCGTACTGACGGATGCCTAACGATTCTGTCAGAAACTCGTCGGTGGGCTCCTGCTGTCGGCCGTCGGAGCAAGCAATGACGAGGATGTGCGGGCGGGTGGCGTCCCACGTCAGGGCGCTGCGAAATGGCGGCATTGGGGCCCAATCGTAGCAGGCAGCACAGCGCAGCGGCAGCGGCAGATCGAACGAGGTAGAGAGCGGTCGCAAATTGTTTCTGCACAAGGACTTCACTCGCGTCCTGGGACTAGAGTTTTGGGGCCCCACTCCGCTAGATTTCGCGGTCCGCCGGAAGCACTCCCGCGGACGCCTCGAATCAGCCCCAAGTAGCCCGGAGACGCGTCCGCAATGACGGCCCCGCATAACCGCGAGCGTATTCTCGCCCGCCTCATCGACGATGAGGTGAAAGAGTCGTTCATCAACTACTCGATGAGCGTCATCGTGTCGCGCGCGCTCCCTGACGTGCGCGATGGCTTGAAGCCAGTACACCGCCGCGTGCTGTACTCAATGTTCAACAACCTGGGCCTAGTGCCAGGACGGCCGCACAAGAAGTGCGCGACGGTGGTCGGCGATGTGCTCGGTCAATACCACCCGCACGGTGACTCGGCAGTCTACGACGCGCTGGTGCGCATGGCGCAGGATTTCTCGCTGCGCTACCAGCTCATCGACGGACAGGGAAACTTCGGGTCGGTGGACGGCGACCCGCCAGCTGCGTACCGATACACCGAAGCCCGCCTAACGAACGTCGCGATCGAGCTGCTCGAGGACATCGAGAAGAATACGGTCGATTTCGCGCCGAATTTCGACGACCGGCTGCAAGAGCCGCGCGTCCTTCCTGCGGCGTTTCCGAACCTGCTGGTCAATGGCTCGTCAGGCATCGCGGTCGGCATGGCGACGAACATTCCGCCGCACAACCTCAAGGAGATCATCGCGGCGACAATCGCGATGATCGACGACCCAAAGATCGAGATTGCCGAGCTGCGCAAGCTCGTTCGCGGGCCCGATTTCCCCACGGCCGGCTTCATCTACGGCCGCGAAGGGATCAAGGACTATCAGGAGACCGGGCGCGGCCGAATCGTTATGCGCGCGCGAGCGGTGATCGAGGAGAAGGAGACGACAGGCCGAGCATCGATCGTCGTCACCGAGCTGCCGTATCAAGTCAACAAGGCGGAGTTGGTGAAGCACATCGCCGAGTTGGTGAAAGACAAGAAGCTCGAAGGGATCAGCGATCTGCGCGACGAATCAGATCGTGACGGCATGCGCGTGGTGATCGAGCTCAAACGCGACGCGATTCCACGTGTTGTGCTCAATGGCTTGTACAAGCACACGGCGATGCAGTCGACGTTCGGCGTGATCATGCTCTCGCTCGTGCCTGACGTGAACACGCGGCAGCTGGTCCCCAAGATCATGGGACTCAAGGAGACGCTGCAGCATTACGTCGATCATAGGCACGAAGTTGTCACGCGCCGAGCGCAGTACGAGCTGGATAAAGCGCAGGAGCGCGAGCATCTCCTCGAGGGGCTCAAGATCGCCGTCGACAACATCGACGCGGTCGTCAAGCTCATCCGCGCGGCGAAGGACACTGAAACCGCGAGCACGCAGCTGCAGGCGCGATTCAAGCTGTCGGAGAAACAGGCCGAGGCGATTCTGAACATGCGTCTCGCTCGGCTGACGGGATTGGAGCGCGAGAAGTTGGAGGCGGAGCTGAAGGAAGTACACATCGCGATCGCTAAGCTCAAGGAGTTGTTAGGCTCCAAGCCGAAGCGCATGGCGCTGATCAAGGGTGAGCTGAACAAGATCGCCGAGAAGTTCGGCGATGAGCGCCGCACCGAGATCACGAGCGATCAAGACGAGTTCACCGTCGAAGACCTCATCGCCGAAGAGGACATGGTGGTGACGGTCTCGCACTCTGGGTACATCAAGCGCACGTCGATCTCGACGTATCGCATGCAGCGCCGGGGCGGCAAGGGCCTAACGGGCCAGGAGCTGCGCGACGAGGACTTTGTCGAGCGGATGTACGTCGGCTCGACGCACGACTATATCCTGGTGTTCACCGACGACGGCCGCTGCTACTGGCTCAAGGTCTACGAGATCCCGCAAGGCGGGCGTGCGACCAAGGGCAAGCCGATCGTCAACCTCATCAACGTCTCGCCCGATACGAAGATCCAGTCCATGGTCTTCGTGCGCGAGTTCAAGGACGACGAGTTCCTGCTCTTCTGCACGCGGCACGGCACTGTGAAGAAGACGCGACTGTCTGAGTATTCGAATCCGCGCACGACCGGCATCAAGGCGATCAAGATCGAGGAAGGGGATGAGCTGATCGACGTGCAGGTCACGCACGGCAACAATGATGTCGTGATCGCGTCGAAGCACGGGCTCAGCGTTAGGTTCCACGAGAGCGACGTGCGCGAGATGGGACGTGACACGACCGGCGTCAAAGGGATCGAGCTGCGAGATGGCGATCGCGTTGTCGGCATGGTCGTGATCAAACGCGACGCAACCCTGATGGTCGTGACCGAGAAGGGCCTCGGGAAGTGCTCCAACATCGAGGACTATCGCGTGCAGCGTCGCGGTGGACGCGGAATCCTCACGCTCAATCGCACCGATAGAACCGGCGACGTGGTCACGCTGCTCGAGGTGTTGCCGGAGGACGAGGTCATGATCATCACGCGTGGCGGGATGATCATCCGTTCGCCCGTTTCACAGGTCCGCGTGGCTGGGCGCAACACGCAGGGTGTGAAGCTCGTGAACCTCGACATCGGCGATGCGGTGACGGCTGTCGCGCGCGTGATTCCCGACGACGACAAGTCGGGTGGAGAGAACGGCGACGTTCCGGTCGGCGAAGCGCCTGTCGAAAGCGAGCAGCCGGATCTCGACTTCGAGAAGTAGCTAAGCGGAGGCGCTC
>CBQVAZ010000538.1:0-3135 GCA_967720205.1 uncultured Gemmatimonadaceae bacterium
TGCGTCTGCCACTCGAGACTGTGCAACAAGGAAAGAAGATCGCTGTGGAGTCATCGCATCTATATAAGAACAACGGTGACGGCGCCTTCTCCGACGTGACGCAGCGCGTCGGCCTCGCCGACAAAGTCATCTACGCGATGGGAAGCAACTTCGGCGACTTGGATAATGACGGCTGGCTCGACTTCTACATCGGCACCGGGAATCCCGATCTTCGCTCGGTCATTCCCAATCGCATGTTCCATAGCGTTGGCGGAAAGCGTTTCGAGGAGGTGACGCTCCCCGGGGGCTTCGGCCACATCCAGAAAGGACACGCCACGGCCTTTGCGGATTTCGATCGCGACGGCGATCAAGACATCTATATGGGGTTAGGCGGCGCGTATCAGGGTGACCGCGCAACCAGCGTGCTCTTCGAGAATCCCGGCTGGGCAACGAACAAGTGGATCAAACTGGAGCTGGAAGGACGCACAGCGAATCGTTCCGCGATCGGCGCGCGAGTCGAGGTCGACGTTGTCGATGCAAATGGCACGGCCAGAACCGTTAGGCGCATCGTCAACACCGGCGGATCCTTTGGCTCCGGCAGCTTGCAGCTTCACGTCGGTCTGGGGCGCGCGACGCGTATTGGCGAGGTGCGTATCCAGTGGCCCGACGCAGCGCGCAGCAAAACGGCGTACAGTGATCTCGCACCGAACAGCGTGTACCACATACGGCAAGGAGACAAACCCGCGCAGCTGCAACAAGCGCCGGTTCCATTTCTGAAGAAGGCGTTAGGCACGCCGGGCGCGGCGGGCGAACACAACCACAACTAACCCGCGAGAGTTGCACGGTGTCCAAATTGCGCATGAGAATCTCGATGTCCCTCGACGGCTTCGTCGCCGGTCCGCGCCAGAGCGTCGACAACCCACTCGGCATCGGTGGAGAGCGGCTGCACGACTGGGCCATTGCGCTCGATGCGTGGCGCAAAGCGCATGGCGAGGCGGGCGGCGAGACGAACGAAAGCTCACGCGTCATGGAAGAATCGCTCGTCAACATCGGCGCCACGATCATGGGCCGAAACATGTTCGGCGGCCATCCCGGACCATGGAACACGGACGCGCCGTGGAATGGATGGTGGGGGAACAACCCTCCCTTTCATCATCCGGTGTTCGTCCTCACGCACCATGCGCGCGAGCCGCTCGTCCTCGAAGGAGGCACCACTTTCACGTTCGTGACCGACGGCGTCGAGTCGGCGCTGGCGCAAGCGCGAAGAGCGGCACGCGGCAAGGACATCGCCCTCTCTGGAGGTGCCAGTGCCTGCCAGCAGTATGTCGCCGCCGATTTGGTTGACGAGATGGAGATCAGCGTCGTCCCCATTCTGTTAGGAAGCGGCGAACGCCTGTTCGACGGCGTCGGTGATGATTTGCACGGGCTCGAGCTCGCGCGCACGGTCGCCGCTCCCGGCGTCGTGCATCTGAAGTTCGTTAGGCAGCGCTAAGGGCTCGTCAGCGCCTGCGCGGCTTCCTGCAAGACCTCGCGAAGCGGTCGCGCGAAGGCGTCGCCCGCGCTCGAGTTCACCTGAATCGCGACACTGATCCGGCGCTCGGGATAGTAGAGCACGAGCGACACGTAGCCGGGAAAGAATCCTCCGTGTCCGTAGGCGACGCCGAGCGGCGTTTGGACAATCTCCACGCCCAAGCCCGATTGAGCGTCTTTGCCAACGTCGAGCTGTCCGGCCGGTACACCTTTTCGCACTTCGGGGAGCAGCGTCCTCGTAAAAGCCTTGCCGTCGGTAAACAGCGCCATCCAGTGCGCGAGGTCGCCGGCGTTCGTGATGAATCCTCCACCGCCACCTTCGAACGCAGGGTCGAGAATGAGCGACCCATTTCGCATCACGGCGTCGAAACCCATGAAGTTGTCTTTTCCTGCGTATCCCTGAACGAGCCCATGGACGGTCTTGCTGTCAGCGGGGACGATGTGTTTCAAGCCTAACGGCTGGAGTATGCGGCGCCGTATTTCCGAGTACGCCGGCCTCCCCGTAACGCGCTCTGCCACGAGCTGAAGAAGCTGGAAGTTCACATCGGTGTAACCGAACGCAGTACCGGCGGCGAACAATGGCTTGGCACCGGCAACGGACTTGACGCCGTCGAGTGGTAAACGTCTGCGACCGGGTTCCTTGATGAGCGCCGTCATGAAGTCGCTGCTGTACTCTGGAATGCCGCTGGTGTGATTCAGCAGCATGCGCACGGTAATCTCCACACCGTTAGGCACGCCGCTGTACCATGGCTCGCGTCCGAGGTAACGGCTCACCTTCTCGTCCAGCCCGACGCGCCCTTCCGCCACGAGCTGCAGCACTAGCGCCGCAAAGAAGGTCTTGCCGACGCTTCCAGCATGCAGCAGCGAAGACTCGCGCATTGGCGTGCGCCGCTCCTTGTCCGCGAGTCCGACAGCGACGACGACCGAGGATCCATCCGAGAACCAGGCGCCTGCGACGGCACCGGGAAACTTGCTTTCGGCTCTGAATCGCTCGATCACATCGCGTAGTTTTGCCCGACGGCTAGCCTGACCGTGCGCGTCTCGCGGGACCGCGGCATCCACCGACTGCGCGCGAGATCCGGATGTGGCTGTCGCAAGACAGCACGCCAACGCGATGAAGGCTCGGCTAGGACGGATAAGGTTCGGCAGCATGGGTTCTGGAGATTACTACCCTGCGACAACGCCATCCGAGGGAGGGTTGCTTACGCCGTTAGGCGCTGGACGCGGGCCGTTCGCCAACGCTTCTTTGGCGACCGCTCATGACAGCCCGCGCCGAAGCTCTCGGCCTCCCCCTCTCGATCGTGCGAGTGGCACTCTTGTCCCTGGGTGCCATTTTCGCAATGACGCCGCTCGCGACACCAGCGCTTGCCTTGGCAGCAGGCATCGTGTTCTCTCTCGTTATCAGGAATCCGTGGTCGCATGTCACAGGGAGCGCCAGCTCGGGCCTCCTCAAAGTCGCAATCGTGGCGCTTGGATTCGGCATACCGCTCGACAGGCTGCTCAGCGCCGGCGCAACGGGCTTCGTCTACACGCTGATCCTGACAATCGCGGCAATTGCAGTCGGATTCCAATTGGGTCGCTGGATGAACATCGAGCGCCACCTAACGATTCTGATCACGGCTGGAA
>CBQVAZ010000539.1:0-3124 GCA_967720205.1 uncultured Gemmatimonadaceae bacterium
ACGCGTGACGTACGATTTCGAAAGAATGATGGAAGGCGCCACGCTGATGTCGACGAGCGGCTTCGCCAAAGAGATGGTCGCCCGAATGTAAACCTCAACTAAAGCTGACAGACGCCGGCTGACAGCTATTCAGCTGACAGCTGGCGCCTGAAAACTTTGGGTTGAAATTATCGGTAGCCTTCCGCCTGCATCGTAAACAACTCCTGATAGAGTCCCGGCCGCGTCACGAGCTCGGCGTGCGTCCCTTCTTCGACAATCTCTCCATTTTTGAGGACCAGGATTCGGTCAGCCATCCGCACCGTCGAGAAGCGGTGCGAAATGAGCACCGCCGTTCTTCCAGCCATCAGCTCTGAGAAGCGCAGAAACACATCGTACTCGGCGCGCGCATCGAGCGATGCCGTCGGCTCATCGAGAATGAAGACCTGCGCGTCGCGCATATAGGCGCGCGCGAGCGCGACCTTCTGCCACTCCCCACCAGACAGCTCCACTCCGTCATCGAAGCGTCTGCCTAACATTTGACGCCAGCGCGCCGGCAATCGCTCCAGCACCGAGTTCGCGAGCGACTTGTCGGACGCGGCGCGCATCGGAGCCGGCGCATCTCCATTCGTGGCGACCGCATCGAGATACTGGCCCGTGTCACGAATTTCGCCGACGCCAATGTTCTCGTCGAATCGAAAGTCATAACGCACGTAATCCTGGAAGATGACTCCGATCGCCTGACGCAGCGACGCGAGGTCGTATTCTCTGAGATCGATGCCGTCGAGCAGGATGCGACCCTCGGTCGGGTCATACAATCGCGCGAGCAGCTTCGTTAGGGTCGTCTTCCCTGCTCCGTTCTCACCGACGAGCGCCAATCGCTCGCCCGGTCGCAGCGTGAAGCTTGCGTGACGCAGCGCCCAACGATCGCTGCTGGGATACTGAAAGCCGACGTTTTCGAAGACAAAGCCTTCGCGAATCGGCCGCGCGACGACGCGCGCCCCGGACTTTGATGCGATCGTGGGCTGCATCTCGAAGAAGACGAACAGGTCGCGCAGGTACAGACTCTCGTCGTAAATGCCGCTCAGCGCGGCAAGCAGACCCTGAATGAGATCGCGTCCGCGCGCGAACGACGCGGCTAGAAACGTTAGAGAGCCTAACGAGATCGTTCCGGTCACTGTCCGCGCGATGATGATCACGTACGCCGAGTAGTAGCCCGCGGTGCTGATGAGCGAGAGCGCAGAGCTGACCAGAGCTTTCCTGATCGCGAGCCCACGATTCTCCTCGTACCACGATTGCGACAGGCGCCGATAGCGCTCCGTGAGCCAGGGCGCGAGACCAAAGAGCTGCACCTCTTTGGCGGTGTCGTCGCTCGCGCCGACGTACCTCAGGTAATCGAGTTGTCTGCGCGGCTGCGTCCAGCGGAACATCAGCGAGTATTGCAGCGCCGAGAAGCGCACTTCGCCGAGGAAACTCGGCAGGACGGCGATGAAGAGGAGCAGCATGAGCCAGGGACTGAACGCGAGCAGGGCCACGCTCAATGTGACGAGAGTGATCAGGCCTTCACCCATGCCTAACAGTTGCGCGATGAGGCCGAGCCGCCCCGATGTAGAGCGTCGCGCGCGCTCCAGGTGGTCGTAGAAGGTTGGATCTTCGAACTGCGCGAGGTCGAGCGTCGCTGCATGCTCCATGAGGCGCACACTGACGCGGTTGCTGAACAGATCGGAGAGGAGCCCGTCGACGAGCCGTGAGGCGCGCGAAAGGAGCTCGCCGATCACAACGATCGCGATCTCGAGCAGCACTAGGTTGAGCACTGGCCGCCACCCCGAGCCGTTTGCGCGGGCAGCCACGACGCCATCGATGATCAGCTTCCCGACCCACAGCGTCGCGATGGGGACGAGGCCGCGCACCAGTCTGAGCGCGCCCATGGCCATGGTGAGACCGCGATGCGTCTCCCAGACGAGCTTGAACAGCGCGGGCACGTATTTCAGCGCAGCGAGGCGTTCTCTCCAGGTGGGGGCTTTGGATTCTTCGCGACGGGGCGGAGGCACTGTTAGGAATCGGGTGAGGGTATGACAAAGCTGCTGTCAGCCGTCGGCTGCCAGCTGACAGCCGACCACCAATACTTGACTCAGTCAACTAATAATGTATGCTCTGCGACATCGGAGGTTTCATGTCCAGCGCGCTCAGCTCCCGCGTCGCGGCTGTCCGCCGCTTCAATCGATTCTACACCCAGAAAATCGGTGCGCTCGGCGAGGGACATCTCGCCAGCACGTTCTCGCTCACCGAGGTACGCGTAATGTACGAGCTGGCGCATCGCGACGAGCCCACGGCGACCGAGCTGGGGCGCGCGTTGGGCCTCGACGCCGGCTACCTGAGCCGCATCCTGCGCCATTTCACGCAGCGCGGCCTCGTTAGGCGCTCACGCTCGATTTCGGACGGACGCAACGTGCATCTGCATCTCACGAAGAAGGGAGAACGCGCGTTCGTTCCCTTGGAGGCAAAAGCGGGGGCGGCGATCGCTTCCCTGCTCCGCCCGCTGCCCGCCAAGCGACAGGACACGCTGCTGCGCGCCATGCAGCATGTGCAAACGCTGCTCGACGCGAAGCCAACGGCGCGGCCGCGCGTCACGCTGCGCTCGCATCGCCCCGGCGACATGGGGTGGATCGTTCACCGGCATGGAGAGCTGTACCACCAGGAGTATGGGTTCGACGAGACGTTCGAGGCGCTTGTCGCGGAGATCGCTGCCAAATTCATCCGTGAGTTCGACAGCAAGCGTGAACGCTGCTGGGTCGCCGAGGTAAATGGCGAGATAGTGGGATCGGTGTTTCTCGTGCGCCAGTCGGATGACGTGGCGAAGTTGCGCCTCCTGCTGGTCGAGCCTAACGCGCGAGGCCTGGGGTTAGGCAAGCGACTCGTGCACGAGTGCACACGCTTCGCGCTCGCGGTCGGGTACAAACGTATCACGCTGTGGACGCAGAGCGTCCTGCACGCAGCGCGAAAGATCTACGAGCGCGAGGGATACGAGCTCGTGCGCGAAGAGCCGCATCATTCCTTCGGATGCGATCTCGTGGCCCAGACGTGGGAGAAGGACCTTAGGTCAGAGGTCTGAGGTCAGAGGTCTGAGGCAACGGCGCAGCTAAACACT
>CBQVAZ010000540.1:0-3118 GCA_967720205.1 uncultured Gemmatimonadaceae bacterium
AGGCCAACGCCCGCACTCGCAGTGTTCATCGTACGCGCGTGCCGGCCTAACGCATCGAAGACGCTGACGCGCGCTATCTGCGAGACGACGAGCGAGTCACCGGCGTGCGGTGTTAGTCGCTGGACCTGGGAAAACTCTCCAGGGCCCATGCCCAGTCGGCCGAAAGTGAACTCGTGCTTGCCACGGGCGTCGAAGACACGGACTTGCGGAGGCGTGTACTCGAGCACTGCCACGCGCCCATTGCGCATGAACGTTGCTCCGACGGTGCGCGCGAAGCTGTAAGGCCCATCGGCGTCACCACCTACGCGCCAGACGGGCTCGCGGGCGCTCGTTAGGCGTGGCGCTCGCGCAAGCTGGGCCGCCGAGATCGTGACCACGGGTGCCGGTTGACTCGCCTGCACAACCAGCACCGCCCCAAGAACCGAAAACCCGGTCATTAGCGTCACCATCTCCCGTCGTTCTGCGTAACACAAGGGGCAGCAACAGGCGTTAGCCGCTTGCCACCCACGTCCCACCGCCCCCCAATTTCTCACTAGCTCCCTTTGCCAGCGAGATCCATGACCTCCCCAAACCCCGTCCCCAGACTGCGCCGTAACTTGGTGCTCGCGATCGTGGGGCTCGTGGTCCTCTTCATCATCGTCTTCCCCGCGCTCGTTCGATTCGCCGCGAACTGGTACTGGTACAAGGAGATCGGCTTCCAGGCGATCCTCCTGACCGAGATCACGACGCGGGCGATGCTCATCATCGTCGGGGCGCTGGCTGCGTTCACGATCCTGTACACCAACGTGCGCATCGCCCAGCGTCGCGCTCGGCCGCTCCCGGCCGTGATGGGCGACATGATCTCCATCGCCCCGAATGCACCGCCGTTGCTCGTTAGGCGACTCGCCACCGGCGTGGCGATCTTTCTGTCCTTCCTCACGGCGCTCACGGTATCCACCGGCTGGCTCACAATACTGCGCTTCTTCAACGGGGTGCCGTTCGGCGTCAACGACCCGCTCTTCGGCCGCGACATCGGCTACTACACGTACACGCTGCCGGTGATGTCCGGCGTGCTCGCATTTCTCACGACCCTAACGATCATTTCGGTACTGCTGTCGAGTGGCATCTACCTCGCCAACGGCGCGATCGCGTTCACTGGACAGCAAATTCGCGTCGGTCGCATAGCCGGCGTACACGTCGCCGCATTACTCGCGGTGTTCTTCGTACTCACAGCCGTGCAGATCTGGCTCGTCGGCATCCCGCAGATCCTCTTCTCGTCGACCGGGCCGTTCGTCGGCGCCAGTTACAGCGACATCAAAGCGCGGCTCCCAGGGCTGCACTTAGCCGCCATTGCGTCGCTCTTCGCGGCCGGCATGGTCGTCTTCGGCATTGTCAGGCGGCGCAGCGTTAGGTTCTTCGCCTTGGCCGCGGCCATTTACGTCGGCACGTCGGTCCTCGGTCGCGCGTTGATCCCCGCCGCCGTGCAACGTCTGGTGGTCGCGCCCACCGAGCTGACCGCCGAGCGCCCGTACCTCGCCTACCATATAGATGCTACGCGACGTGCGTGGGGGTTGGATAGTGTGAAGACTCGCGACGTCCCCGGCGAGGCTCAGCTCACCGGCGCGACCCTCCGTCAGCACGGCGCTACCATAGAGAACGTGCGGCTCTGGGACCGCGAGCCGCTGCGGCAGACATTCGAGCAGCTGCAGGAAATCCGCACGTATTACGAGTTCGAGTCGATCGACGATGATCGCTACTGGATCGACGGGCGCTACCGCCAGGTGCACCTCTCGCCCCGTGAGCTGAACTCGGGGGCCCTTCCGGCGCGCTCGTTCATCAACGAGCACCTCACGTTCACCCACGGCATGGGTCTTACGATGGCGCCCGTGAATCAAGTGACGGAGGAGGGACTGCCGGTCCTTTTCATCAAGGACCTGCCGCCGGTGTCGTCAGTGTCGGTTCGCCTAACGCGGCCGCAGATCTATTACGGCGAGATGACGAACAGCTACGCCATCGTCGGTTCCAAGCAGCGCGAGTTCGATTCTCCGTCTGGTGACGCCAACGTCTATACCAACTATACCGGCAGCGGTGGTGTACAATTCAACTCCGTGTTGCGGCGCGCGCTCTTGGCCTGGCAGTTCGGCTCACTCGATATCCTACTTTCGCAGAACATCTCGAACAGCAGCAAGATTCTCTATAACCGCAACATCGTGGACCGCGCGCAGCGCGCGCTGCCGTTCGTTAAGCTGGACAGCGATCCGTACATGGTCATGACCGAGGCGGGTCTGCTCAAGTGGATCGTGGACGGCTATACGACGAGCACTGACTATCCTTACGCGCAGCGCCTGGCCGACGGGACCTCGTACATGCGCAACAGCGTGAAGGTCGTCATCGACGCGTACGATGGTTCTGTGACGGCCTACATCGCGGACCCGAAAGATCCGATCGTGCGCACATGGGCGAACGTGTTCAAAGGGATCTTCCATCCCATTGACTCGATGCCGGCCGATATCCGCGCGCACGTTCGCTATCCGGAAGATCTCTACCGCCTGCAATCAGCGCTCTACACGACGTACCACATGACGGAGCCGGAGGAGTTCTACCACCGCGAGGATCAGTGGCAGATCCCGACGATTCAGCAGGGACAGGCCGAGAGCGCGTTCATGCGGCGCATCGTTATGCGCCTGCCTGGTGAAGACAGCGCCGAGTTCGTGTTCATGTCGCCGTTTACGCCGCGCAACAAGGACAACCTCGCCGCGTGGATGGTCGCGCGGAACGACGGCGATCATTACGGTGAACTGCTCGTGTATCGCTTCCCGAAGCAGAGCCTTGTCTACGGACCGCAGCAGATCGTGAACCGGATGAATCAGGATCCGGATATCGCGCGCGAGGTCTCGTTATGGGATCAGCGCGGGTCGCAGGTCGTGCGTGGCGCGCTGATGGTGCTGCCTATCGAGCAGGCGCTGATCTACGTGCAGCCGCTATATCTGAGGGCCGAGGGCGGACGCATCCACCAGCTCGAGCGCGTGATCGTGGCGTATCAGAATCAAGTCGTGATGGAGCGCCGGCTGGAGGCGGGTTTGACGAGGCTCTTTGGCGGTGCGGGTGCGGTGCCGCCTCCGACGCGCGTCGCAACGGC
>CBQVAZ010000541.1:0-3116 GCA_967720205.1 uncultured Gemmatimonadaceae bacterium
AATCCGAAAACTGCCCGTATTTGCTACCGATTTCGCCTAACCGACTTCTCGTACACGTATTCGTGTAGCTCGCGGAAGAGTCGCGTTAGGTCAGGAAGCTGATAGTTGGCATTGAGACCGCTCGGATTTGGCAGCAACCAAACTGGCGTGTCGGCGATTTGATTCGGCTGGAGGCCGAGCTGCGCGGCGGGCTTGTAAAACGCTGCTCGATAGGCGCCGACGCCTAACACGACGAGGATACGCGGCCGATACTTCCGGAGCTTCCTGACGAGCGCGCGCCCGCCGGCTACATATTCCTCAGGCGAAAGCTCCGCGGCCGTTGCGGTACCTCGACGGACCATCACTGTCATGCCGAGGCCGCACGAGAGCAGCTCGCCAGCCTCGTGAGGCGCGAGCTGCCGCGGAGTAAAACCTCCCAAGTGCAACGCCGGCCAAAAGCGGTTGCCGGGACGAGCGAAATGATGTCCCGTCGCTGCGGAGTAGAGACCGGGATTGATGCCGCAAAGGAGCACATCGAGGCCGGGCGCAAGGAGATCCGCCACGGAGCGCCCGGCAGCCTTTAGCAATTCGTCCTTCGTAGGTCGTTTGGAAATCGTCGTCTCCTCATTGCACTCGTCAGAGCTGCGTCAGGCGTGACACTCCAGGCACAATGGTAGCTCGCCACGAGCGCCGACGGCGCTAGATCTCTGCCTCGGTTTCTGATTGTTGCGATCGGACGAGTAGCTACTTAATGCCAGGAGGCGCGTGTCTCCTTCCGAGAAAACACACTCCATTTCGGTTCGCCGCCGTCGGCGATGGTTACGCCCAATCCTGCTCGGACTGCTGCTAACTCCGGTGGTCATGGCCTTGGCATTTGCGGCGCTGCCGCTGCCAAGGAATCTCGATGGTGCAACTTTTTGCTGGCCTTTGATCGGTCCGGTGACAGAGATCGATTCGGCGCTGACCGGCGTTGATCGGGAGAAGGTCGAGGCGCACGAGCGCGTGCACGCAGAGCAATGTCGCCGCATGGGCGCCGTGCGGAACTTCCTCGTGCGCCTAACGGGGCGTCAGCGACTGCCATACGAGGTCGAGGCGATTTGCGCTGAAGTCGTGCTCGACTTGGCGCGCGGCGTTTCTCGCGCTCAGCTGGAACAGCGAATTGTCGACGAGCTGTCCGAAAGCATGTGGTACCGCCGGCTAGGTCCAGTCGCGTTGCGGGAGGGGGTTCGTCGTGGTTGCCCGCCGCTAACGAGACCTTCCGGTTAGACCGGCGCTCGGCGCCCACCTAACGTGGGCTCACACGAGCGCCTTACAATGTTGTGACTTCTTCCTCCGTCGGTTGATCCAACGCGAACGAACCGTACTCGATAGCACCCGCTGGCTCGAACGTCGCGATCGTGACCCCGGTTGTTGAGGTCTTGGAGTCCGTCAGCTTGAGCGCGGCCGGAACTGTACCGTCCGCGAAGAGTCGCTTCCCTGTTCCGAGCATGAGCGGAAAGATCCACAGCCGATAGGTGTCGATCAAATTGTTCTTGATCAACGTCTGGGCAAAGTTCGCACTGCCGTGAACCTGAAGCTCCGGTCCCTCGCCGCGTTTGAGCTTTGCGACTTCCTGCGCAACTTCACCCTTGAGCACCTGCGTCGTCGCCCAGCTCCCCCTTTCGAGCGTTCTCGACGCGACGTACTTCGTCGCGTTGTTGAAAGCGCTCGCAACCGGTTCTTGTGTTGAGGACGGCCAATACGCGGCAAAGATGTCGTAGGTCTTTCGACCAAGAAGCAAGTCAAACGGCTTCCTCATGGTTTGGTCCATGATTTGTCCCATGACATCGTCCCAGTACTTCACAGTCCATCCGCCGTGCTTGAATCCGTTGGATGGATCCTCGTCGGGTGCGCCAGGTGCCTGCATAACGCCGTCGAGCGTGAGAAATGTGTTGATCGTAAGTCGTCGCATGACAATGCCCTCTGACACTCTCGTGTCCGTCTCGGGTCAATGAGCTCTCGAGAACGGTTCGAGAGCTCGCTTTGAAAACGACGAACGGCGTGCCGCAAGATCGACACCCATTCTGCGATTTGACAGCGGCGCGCGATTTGTAGCCTGTTTCTGAGAGCCACGCCAGGATAAGCGATGCCGCAACGTAAACGCGCGAGTCAGAAGGATGAGCAGGTCACATGGATAAGAGCGGCCGCGATCGATCGCTTCGGTCCGCCATCCGCGATCAGAGTGCACATACTGCCGATGCCGAAGCCTGGCCCGCGCGAGATACTGATCGAGCTGCGCGCGGCCGGCGTTGGCGGTTGGGACGAGGCAGTGCGCGACGGCTCGTGGAAGCCGGAAGGCCGTCAAAAGTTTCCGCTTGTCCTGGGCACAGACGGCGCGGGCGTGGTCGTTGCCAAAGGAAAGCGCGTTAGGCGCTTCGCGCTGCGCGATCGCGTCTGGGCCTATGTGTCTGCGAACCCAAAGGGAGGATTCTACGCGGAGTTTGTCGCTGTCGACGAACGCGCGGCGGGGCACGTCCCGCGTCGCCTGGACTTGCTGCAAGCAGGCGCTGGTGCGGTCACGGGCCTAACGGCGCTGCAGGGGATCGATGACACGTTGCACGTGCGTCGGGGAGAAACAGTCCTGATCTTCGGCGCGTCGGGCGCTGTCGGCACGCTCGCCGTGCAGTTCGCAAAGCGCCATGGAGCGCGAGTGCTGGCCACCGCCTCGGGTCGAGCGGCACAAGCTACCGTTAGGCGACTCGGTGCCGAGGCAGTGATCGACGCGCGTAACAACAAGGCGATAGCGCAGTTGCGTGAGCTAGCCCCGAAGGGGATCGACGCCGTGCTAGCCTTGGCTGGTGGTGATGCGCTCGAGCGCTGCCTCGAGTTTGTACGCGACGGAGGACGCGTAGCCTATCCGAACGGCATTGACCCCGAACCCGAGCGCCGGCCGAAGTTTCGGCCGCAGGGCTATGACGCAGCGGCCGGCCCACGCGAATTCGCTCGTCTGGCGCGCGCGGCCGAGGAGACTCGATTGCGCGTGCCAATCGCTGCGACGTATCCACTGGCCAGGGCCGCCGACGCGCATCGCCGGCTGAAGAAACACATCGTCGGCCGGCTCGTGCTCACGATGTAGCCGGTCGACGCACGTTAGGCGG
>CBQVAZ010000542.1:0-3092 GCA_967720205.1 uncultured Gemmatimonadaceae bacterium
GCGAGGCGGCATGGGCACCGTGGTGCTGGCGCGCGACCAGGCGCTCTCCCGCGCCGTGGCCATCAAGATCTTCAGTCCTGAGTTTTCGGACGCGATCGGCCCAGACCGGTTCAGTCGAGAGATTCGCCTAACGGCCCAGCTCGTACATCCCAACATTGTGCCGTTGTTCGACTCCGGCGAGAGCGAGGGCCTGCTTTACTACGTCATGCCGTTCATCGACGGGCGCACGCTCAGGGAAATGTTGAAACCGTGGGCGCCGATGCCCGTCGCCCAGGTGGTTCGAATAATCGCCGACATCGCCGAAGCGCTCGCGTACGCGCACGGCGTGAAGGTCGTTCACCGCGATGTGAAGCCCGAAAACATCTTCTGGTACGAGGGACGGGCTCTGCTGGCTGATTTCGGGATTGCGCGGGTGGACGGAGCGGCCCGGTCGGACTCAGTGCTGACGGCCACGGATACCATCATCGGCACCGTGGCCTACATGAGTCCCGAACAAGCCCGTGGCATCGAAGACCTCGACGGCCGCGCCGATCTCTATAGTCTCGGATGTGTGGCCTTCGAGCTGCTCACCGGATCGGCCCCGTACGTCAAGCCGACCGCGGTGTCTACACTGGCCGCTCATTTCGCGGACCCCATTCCACCCGTTAGGCAGCGGCGTCCCGAAGTTGATCCGGCTCTCGCCGACCTGATCGAACGTCTGCTCGCCAAGAAGCGTGAAGAACGACCGCAGAGCGCGGCCGCCGTGCTCGAAGCCCTGCGCCCGGTGCAGAGTGATTCCTCCACGGCCCACCTAACGGGCCCGCCTGTAGCCTCATCATCCCGAGCGACGGACGTCGATTCCCCCGAGGTGCAGGAGCTGATCGCCAAAGCCCATCATATGTTCGTGATCGGCCTCCAGGGCGGCGACGCATCTCGTCACAAGGTTGAAATGGGCAAGGTCTACGCCGAAAAGGCCGTGGCCCTCGCCCCGCAAAGCGCCCGCGCGATGGTCGCGCTCTCCAATATCACGCAGCTTCGCGGAGCCCGAGGTTACATGCCCTTCGAGGAAGCTCGTGTGCAAGGAAAAGCGCTGCTTCTGAACGCGCTCGCGATCGACGACACCTTCGGCGAGCTGCATACCTCACTGGGGGCGAACCTCCTTTACTGGGAGGACGACTTCGACATGGCCGGAGTCGAGTTGGCGCGGGGTGTGGAGCTGTCACCGGACCTCGCGTGGTCCAACCGGCAATACGGCGTGTGGCTCCGGATGGACGGGAGGCCGGCGGAATCGCTCACGCACATGCAGCGGGCTGTCAAACTCGCGCCTAACGCTCCCTTCATGCTCGTCGGATTGGCCGACGTCCTCATGGTACTCGGCCGCTACGACGAAACGATTCAGCCCCTCCGTGATGCGCTCCGGCTGCTACCGCGGTACGATGCTGCGCTGGAGCGCTTGGAGATGAGTTGCCACCGGGCGGGCCGCCACGATCAAGCCATGGACGCGCGCCGCACGCTGCTCGGCGTACGCGGGGCCGTCGAACGCCGGCAGCTGTTGGAAGCAGACTTCGCAAGTGACGGCTGGTTGGTAGCGCGCGAGCGCGACTTGCGCCGTGACCTCGAGTTGTTGTTTGCCACGGCCGAACAGGAAGATCCTTTCGTCGAGCGCGGCACCACTCGTCAACTGGCAGACCGCATCATCATACTCCTGGCCGAGCTTGGGGAGTGGAACCAGGCGATGGATTGGGTCGAGCAGACTTACCACAGGCGCCCAGGCCGCCTGCGACGCGTCCTCACAGATCTCCCCTACGATCGACGCGGATTGGCACGAGACCCCCGGTACACGCGTCTGCTGCGGAACGCTGGTCTAGAGCACTTGGTGTAGATCGCGCGTTATCTGCGGTGGGTTAGAAGGGGTAGCCGACTTTGTCATGCGTCGTGCTGTGCTCGGCGGTTTATCTTCGCACCGCTCGTCAACACGTTTCCGCGTTAGGGTCTCACATTGCGATTCCCGCATCTCTGTTCGCTGCTCGCGCTAGTCGTCGCGACGCCTGCCATCGCGCTCGCGCAAAGCTCCGCCGCGAAATCTGCGCGCGCCGAGCGACTCGTAGGACCCGCCCCGCGCATCGACGCTGTGCTCGATGATCCTGCGTGGCAGCGCGCCACTGTCATCTCCGATTTCGTTCAGAAGATTCCGATAGAAGGCGCCACGCCGAGCGTGGCGACGGAAGTTCGCCTTCTCTACGACGACCATGGCCTCTACGTCGGCGCTCGGCTGCGCCGCTCGGATCCGTCGGCGATCCGCACGTCGATCACGCGCCGCGATCGTGAGGCGGAGAGCGATGCCGAGGTCTTTACGATCTCCCTCGATCCGTATTTCGATCGACGCACAGCATATAGCTTCTCGCTCTCGTCAGGCGGTGTGCGCGGCGACGCCTACCACTCGCAGGACAGCGAAGATAGCGGTCGCGAGTCCCAGTACGATCCCGTCTGGAGCGCACGGGCGCGAGTAGACGGCGAAGGGTGGACTGCTGAGATGCACATCCCCTTCTCGCAGCTGCGATTCAATGCAGCGACGCATCAAACGTGGGGCCTGCAACTCACGCGCTACGTGGCGGACAAGAGCGAGCGCATACAATGGGTGCTCATTCCCGTCGCGGCCGCGGGCTTCGTGTCTCACTTCGGACGCCTTGAAGGGATCTCCGGAATACCGCCCGCTCGCCGGCTCGAGCTTCTGCCATACGTCGCGACCGAACTTCAGTACCGATCCAACGTCGACCCGCGCAATCCGTTTGACGACCGAATGAGCGGCCGCGCGGGCGGCGATCTCAAGGCAGGGCTGGGGCCGAACCTAACGCTGGATGCGACGATCAATCCCGACTTTGGCCAGGTTGAAGCCGATCCTGCGGTCGTGAACCTAACGGCGTTCGAGACGATCTTCGAAGAGCGTCGGCCGTTCTTCATAGAAGGGAATGAGTTGCTCACTGGGCGCGGGCAGAGTTTCATCGGTCGGCCGAGCTGGTTCTATAGTCGCCGTATCGGTGCAGCGCCGCGCGGCGCCGCATCGGCGCACTTCGTGGACGCGCCGACGAACACGACGATCCTTTCGGCGGCAA
>CBQVAZ010000543.1:0-3083 GCA_967720205.1 uncultured Gemmatimonadaceae bacterium
CGCGCCGCGATCACGCCGCGTTCACCACGCTGTTCGAGGAGGTTCGCGCCTTCCTGGGTTCGTTCACGACCGAGGCGTTGCAGCAGTCGAGCTACCTCGTCGACCGGATCGTCGAGAGGACTTAGTCCGTGCGCGCGGAGCAGTGAAAACAAAGAGCTTTGAGTTGCGAGTCTTCAGTGCTGAGTCTCGAGGACTGGTAACTCACTGAGGTCAAGCTCGGTGATTCGTAACTACCTAACGGTTGCTCTGCTGCTGTCCGCGGGCTGTACGCGGGCGTCTGGACGGCCACAGGCGGCTCCGGTGTCCAGCGATGCGCCGCATCCGATCGTCATCGCGCATCGTGGCGCGAGCGGGCATCGTCCGGAGCACACACTTGTAGCGTACGCGCTCGCGATCGCGATGGGCGCTGATTTTATCGAACCGGATCTGGTCATAACGAAGGATGGCGTTCTCATCGCGCGGCATGAGAATGAGATCGGCGGCACGACCGACATCGCGACTCGGTATCCGCATCGGAAAACAACGAAGGTGGTCGACGGCAATTCGGTGACCGGCTGGTTCACCGAAGACTTCACGTGGGACGAGCTGCTCGACGTGCGCGCTAAGGAGCGACTCGATTTTCGATCACACGCGTACGACGGTCAGTTCCGGATTCCGACATTCGACGAAGTCTTGGCCCTGGCGGACAGCGCGGGCCGTCGTCGTGGGCGTGTCGTAGGCGTGTATCCTGAGACGAAGCACCCGACGTATTTCCGAAGCATCGGTTTGCCGCTCGAGGACCGACTTCTCGCTACATTGCGCGCGCGCAACCTGGATGGCCGCGATGCGCCCATTTTCATTCAGTCCTTTGAAGCAGCGAACCTACGCATGCTGCGCACTCAAACACCTGTGCGGCTTGTGCAGCTCGTATCCGATTCGAGCCAGGTCACGCCTAACGCGCTGCGCGAAATTGCGACATACGCAGACGGCGTTGCAGCCAACACGCGACTCATCGTGCATGCGGTGAAGGGCGTGCCGCCAACGTCGTTGGTTCGAGACGCCCACGCTGTGGGTTTGTTTGTGCACGCCTGGACGCTGCGGCCCGAGCGTCAGTTTCTCGCCGAGCGGTATGGCGGAGACGCACTTGCGGAGGTGAGAGAGCTGGCCGCGCTCGGCGTCGATGGGCTGTTCGGCGATTATCCGGATCAGCTAGTGGCCGGCCTTGGTCGGCGCTGACGTTTGAATCGGACGTTGCGCCGTTAGGCCTCGATCGCAAGAATATGGCACTCGAACGCGATCACTGGGCGTAACTTTTGCCAGGATCGCTCGCGAGGCGGGGTTATAAGACATCGAGGTGGAGGAGGGCGCGGATGACCAGCATTGTGCGGCAATCTTCGATTGCCTGGGCTACCACGGGACTCGCTTTCATACTGGGTTGCTCGAGCTCGAGCGACTCCGGCACTGACCCGGCACAACTGACTCTGGTGGCAGTCACTTCTACTGCGCTTTCGGGCACCGTTGGTGCGCGCGTCAACTCCGATCCGACAGTGCGCGTGAAAGATCAAAGCGGGAAACCGCGCGCGGGGGTCCTCGTCACGTTTGACGTGACCGGCGGCGGTACCGTCGGCGTCACATTCACAGAGACAGACCACAACGGGATCGCATCGGCCACGAACTGGACGCTGGGTTCCAAGACCGGCACGCAGACCGTCACGGCCTATGCTGTGGGCGGCCTAACGAGTATTGTTTTTACCGCAACGGCGGTGGCCGCGCCAATGGAGCAAATGCAAGTGCAGGCCGGCAATCTGCAGGCGGGAATCACAGGGTCGACGCTACAGTCGCCGCTGGCAGTGCGACTCTCGGACCGCTACGGCAACGTTACTCCCGGTGTGGTTGTGACTTTCGCGGTCCTGACGGGTGGGGGCAGCATAGAAGGCACTACGGCCACATCCAACGCGCAAGGCATCGCGACGTCTGGCCTGTGGACGCTTGGCGATGCCACGGGCGCTCAGCTGGTGAGGGCGCGGGCCGAGGCGGTCTCTGTCGTCTTCACTGCAGAAGCTTGGGGTACAGCCGCCTTGACGTGCGCGGACGCGTCCCGCTGTGGCAAGATCGCGTTCGTTTCGAACCGCGACGGAAACCGGGAGATCTATTCCGTCAATCCTGACGGATCCGAGCTCGCTCGCCTAACGAGTAACGCCGCGATCGACGAGCAGCCGGCATGGTCGCCTGACGGCCGCCGAATCGCCTTCATCAGTGATCGCAGCGGAAACCCAGAGCTCTACGTGATGGATGCGGATGGTTCCAACGTCACCCGACGCACATACGCCGGGGCTCATACACAGGACCCGGCGTGGTCGCCAGACGGCAGGAAGATCGCCTATGCGACGTTGAGCAACGGAAGCCTCAACCTCTGGGTCGTGAGCCCCGACGCAAGCGGCCCGGGACCGACCTTGCTGCTCGAACAGCCGGGATGGGAGGCTCAGCCTTCCTGGTCGCCGGACGGCCGTCTCGCTTTAGTGAGCGACTGGCTTGCCTACGACTTTGTGTACGACATCTTCGTCGCCGACAGTACTGGCGGAGGCTTCCGACCGCTTACCGGTAATATCAGCGATCACGTTGACTATGTGCGACCCTCATGGTCGCCTAACGGGTCAAGGATGGCGGTCACGATCGTCGAGACGTCCGGGATCGACCAGTGGGTTACACGTCTGGGTGTCATGAATGCAGACGGGACCGGCTTAAGGCAGCTTGTCCGGGCTGGTACGTGGACCAACAGCTCCTGGTCGCCGGATGGCTCAGTGATCGCCTACACGTCAGGCACCGGCAACAAGCTCGACGTCTCGTGGGTTAAGGCAGATGGAACGAGCTCCGGCCTGATAGTTCGGAACGGCTGGAACCCTGATTGGCGCCGCTGAGCGCTGCCTAACAAGAACGCCGATACGTTACCGAGAGATCCGCGCTAAAGCCCCCCGACGATCCACGGCGCTTTTGCCTCGCTGTCGCTTGACAGCGACTACAAAAGCCCCACCTTCGGGGCGCGACCCGCCGATGGGCGCAGGAACGACCGCCATCCGCCTTCTCCGGAGGCTCTCAATGGAACA
>CBQVAZ010000544.1:0-3076 GCA_967720205.1 uncultured Gemmatimonadaceae bacterium
ACACAGCCGCGAAGAGCGCGATAAGAATTGGCTTGAGCTGTCCGGCGAGCCACTCGATGAGTGGCGTGGTCGTCAATGTGTGTTCGCCCTCCCGATAGTTGGACGGGTACGTCGTGTGCCAACGTTGAGCCAAAGCTCGCAGCTCGGACGCCAGTCGCTCATTCGTTAGGCCTGAGCGCATACGACCGACGAAGAGCTGCGTTAGGGTTCCGCGGCTCCGCTCCTGGTCCAGTGTAAGTGAGTCGAGCACCAGCGGGCGCCAGAAGGCCGTCGTCTTCGATGGAAATGCAAAGTCCGCCGGCATGACGCCGATGACCTCATACGGCGTGTCGCTGATTACGATTGTCCGGCCGATGATCGCGCTGTCGGCCGAAAGCTGCTGCCACAGCTGATGGCTCAATACAACGACGGCAGGGCGTCCGACCTGCGAGTCTTCCGGACGATAGAAACTGCCGAGCATCGGCCGTACACCAAACACGCTAGTGAAATCACCAAGGGTCGTGGACCCAGAGACTCTCGTGGGCTCGCCACCAATGAGGACCGTTGCACCGATGAAGCTGATGGCGGTTCCGGATTGAAAGAGATCGCGCCGCTCGAAGAGATCGATCGACTCGAGCGCTGACACGCCAGCGTTGCGCAGACCTCTGAGAGGGAAGTCATCGCGTACAACGACGAGGCGACCCAACTCGGGCGCGGCGAGCGGCCGGAGAAGTACGGTTCTGAAAACGGAGAAGACAGCGGTATTCGCGCCGATGCCCAGGGCCAGAGTAAAGACGACAGCGAGCGCGTATAGTGGGCGGCGCGCGAGACCTCGGGCTGCATATCGCGTGTCGCGCCAGAAGTTGGCCAGGCGTTCGCCTAACGCGCGGCGCTCGTACGCGCGCACATCCATGCGCTCGAGCTCTTGCGCTACGACCGATCGGTCGCCGAAGCGGCGCTGCGCCTCGCGCTCGGCCTCTTCGCGCGACATGCCAGCCGCGACAAGCTCTTCGATTCGTCCCTGCAGGTGGAACGAGAGCTCGGCATCCACGTCGCCACGCACGCGCGCACGAGAGAATGGCAGTCGAAAGAGGCGTTTCATACCGTCGCCTCCCGCGCCGAAAGCAGGGCTGCTGCCATCCTCGTGTAGCGCTCCCAGATGGAGAGCTGCGTCGCGAACTGCTTCCGTCCACGCGGCGTGAGGCGGTAGTACTTCGCCTTTCTGTTGTTATCCGTGACGCCCCACTCGGCGCTTAGCCAGCCGCGCTGCTCCAGGCGGTGCAGGGCGGGGTAGAGTGCGCCCTCTTCGATTTGCAGTTGGGATTTCGATGCCCCTTCGATCCAACGGACGATGGCGAGACCGTGCATCGGTCCCCAGCTCAGTGTTTTGAGGATGAAGAGGTCGAGCGTTCCGCGGAGGAGGTCGAGATCCTGTGGCACGAGCGGCGTCCTTACCTAAGGTTCTTAGGTTAGACGCTCCGCTCCGCAAAAAGGGTTTAACTCGACTTTAGAAATTCAGATTCCGCAGGTACTGAAAGTTAGCGCGGGCAGCGCCCAGTTCGTCGGTCGGGCTCTCGTCCTCGACGTAGCAGGGCTTGCTATCGATTTGGGGCACTGCCGCGAGGAAGCTCTTGAAATCGAAGATGCCTTGACCCAACCGCGTGTCACTGGAACGGTCCTTCACCACGTCCTTGAGGTGGAAGCTCCAGTAGCGATCGCGATGTTGCGTCAGGTACTTCATCGGGTCGCCGCCGCCGATGAGCATGTTCCCGACGTCGAGCTGAAGCCTAACGACAGTCGGATCCAGCCGGCTGATGAACACGTCGTACGGGACTTGCCCGCCGATCGGCTTCATGTGATCGGCCTCGTTATGGAACGCGAGCCAGATCCCCGCCTTTCGAGCCACGGCTCCGGCCACGTTGAAGCGATCGGCCCACTCGCGCCAATCATCCAGCGTGCGCGTCGTTTCGGCTGAGAAGCTCGGCACGATCAGGTACTCGTGCCCCAACTGCTTCGCGATATCGAGGCTGCGCTGCCAGCCGATGAAGATCATCTCGGGCGACATGTGCGCCGATGGCGCGCGCAGTCCTTCCTTCTTGAGCGCGGCGGCAACCTGCGCGGTGGTGCGACCGAAGTTGCCGAAGGACCATAACAACTCGACATCGGTGTACCCGATCGCACGAACAGCCGCGAGCGTGCGATCAGGGTCCTTCGCCATTTCGTGCCGCACGGCGTACAGCTCGAGGCCGATGCGCTGCAGCTTCTTGGATGAGCTCAAATGCACCGGGGCGAGCATTCCGCCAGCCGCCGCGGCGCCGAGTGTGTGTAGAAACGCGCGTCGTTCCATTGTCTCGTCTCAGACAGAGTGCACAGAATAGGTCGCATACGACGACCGTGTGCCAGAGACGCTGAGAAAAATGGCTCCCGCGCGCTAGAAGCGAACGACCAGCGGGAGGGTCGGCCGTAAGTCCTGCACTCGCTTCTGCACCATCGAGTCGAGTGTGATTGTCAGCAACCACGCATCGCCGCGCACGACGTCAGCCACACCATGAGTGCGCAGAACGGTCAGCGCTTCTGATTCCGGCGTGTCCCGAGGAATCGTCAGCTGAAGCCCGGTGATGCGGCGCGCTCCGTTGGGATGAGCGCGCGCTTCAGCCGGAGCGGCGGAGTTGTCGGTTGCCGTGGAGCGCGAGACGACCCAAACACTTGGGGACGTGCTGTCGGAGCGGGCCGTGATCATCTGTGTCACGTCGGTTGCAGGTCGCCACGGTACCGTGACAGGCCACGTTGGGAATGGAAGCGAGTCGGGTGAAGCCGCGGTTCGCCGCAAGGCGATGGCGAATGGCGACCATCCGGACGAGCGCCAGTTGGACCGCAACGCGTACTTCCGCGCAACGACTTCCTTGTCAGGAGCTACAGCGACGCTGGAGTCACGCCAGACGAGTTCAATGAAGCAACGGTCCAGCTCCGCCATGATTGATGAAGTACCCTGACCATCATGTCGTTGCACCTCTGGCCAGACAATGAAGCCAGCGCGCTCGAGCGCCGAACGTTCTGGCGCGCCGGGAGTCACGCTGATCAACACGTGATCGAGCTC
>CBQVAZ010000545.1:0-3062 GCA_967720205.1 uncultured Gemmatimonadaceae bacterium
TACGCGCAAGCGCCCGTTGGCGACCTGCGCTGGCGCCCACCGCTGCGTCGCCCTCATGGAAACGGCGTTAGGCAGGCGCAGCAATTCTCCGCATCGTGCATGCAGACGGACCGCCTCATCACATGGTCCAGGAATATCGCGGAGCAGCTTGGGACCGTTGACAAGTTCGATGGCACAGCGCCTGTCGTCAGCGAGGACTGCCTCTATCTCAACGTCTGGTCCGCCAACGTGGGCGGCCGGAGTCCCCTGCCCGTCATGGTCTGGATCCACGGCGGCTCCAACCAGAATGGCGAAGGGCACTCGGCGTGGTATGACGGCGTCGCGCTGGCTAAACGCGGTGTGGTTGTCGTCACGATCAATTACCGCCTTGGCGTTTTCGGATTTCTCGCTCACCCTGCGCTCAGCGCCGAGTCGCCCGAACACTCGTCAGGCAACTATGGGTTGCTCGACCAGATCGAGGCGCTGAGATGGGTGCAGCGCAACATCGCTGCGTTCGGCGGCGACTCGTCGCGTGTGACTGTCTTCGGCGAGTCGGCCGGCTCCATCGACATCATGCACCTGATGGCCGCGCCCGCGGCGAAGGGGTTGTTCCACCGCGCCATCGCGGAAAGCGGTGCCCCGATGGCAGCGATGGCGCCGTTGCGCCAAGCGGAGCTCGTCGGTGCGAACATCCTCAAGTCGCTCGTGAAAGACAGCCTCCATGCAGCCGCCTCCTTGCGGGCCGCATCGTCATCGGCTGTGCTGGAGGCAGGCGTTAAGTCCGGCGCCGCGCTCGGCACGTTGAACCCAATTGTCGATGGCTGGGTGCTTCCCGATGTGACGGCACGAGTCTTCGAAGCAGGGCGGCAGCACACCGTCGCGCTGGTCACGGGAACCAATGCGCTCGAGATGAGCACGTTGACGGCTTACATGCCGCGCTTCGAACAGACTCCGGAGGCGTACAAGAACTTCGTTGGTCTGTTGTTAGGCCCGGCTGCGCAGACAGCGCTGCGAATCTATCCAGCGTCATCGCCGGAGCAGGTCACTCGGCAGTCGCTTGCACTCGTCACCGATGTCTTCATGACGTGTCCCACGCGAATTGCCGCGCGAAGCACTGCAGCTATCGGCCAGCCGGTCTACCTCTACCAGTTCACACGAGTGCTTCCGGGTGGCGAGAAACTCGACGCCTATCACGGGATGGAGATCACCTATGTATTCGGCAGCCGCCTACCGTGGATGCCGCAGGAGACCGTCGACGACAAGTTGAGCAGTGCAATGATGGGCTACTGGACGCGCTTCGCCGCCACTGGCGATCCGAATGGAGCTGGCGCGGTGGTTTGGCCTCGTTATGACGCGGCCGCGCGTCATCTCGAGTTCGGCGATGTGGTCAAGGTCGGCCAGTCACTGAAGCGCGAAATGTGCGATGCGATAGAGCCGCGGTTGCGGGCAACGTGGTCGGCTCAGTGAAATACAACGATTCATCAGCAAGCTTCGTCAACGTCGTTGAGGTGCCACGTGACTCTGCCTGACCACGCTGCCATCACTCGCCGGACGTTTAGTCAGCTGCTCGGGGCGGCTGCGATCACCGGTGCACTCCCCCCACCACACTCGCTGTGCGGCGAACCTAACGAGCCACTCGTCGCCCCAGACGTTGCGCTCTCGGCCGACGATCTCTGCTTCATGCCGGCCACTGAGCTTGTCGCGCGCATGCGCCGCGGCCAGGTCTCAGCGCGTGAGGTAATGAAGGCGCATCTGGCGCAAATCGAACGCGTGAATCCGCAGGTCAACTCTGTCGTCACACTTGTCGCCGAGGCCGCGATGGCCGCTGCCGCCAAAGCAGACGAGGACGTCGCGCGCAAGCGGCCAGTGGGACCGCTGCATGGTCTCCCCATTGCGCACAAGGATCTCGTTGACACAGCCGGCATCCGCACCACACGCGGCTCGCCGTTCTTTCGCGACAACGTGCCAACGAAAGACGCCGAGATCGTCACGCGCATCAAACGCGCCGGTGCTCTTACGTTAGGCAAGACCAATACGCCCGAATTCGGCGCCGGCTCGCATACGTTCAACACGGTCTTCGGCGCCACGAAGAACCCCTACGACCTCACGAAAACATGCGGCGGCAGCAGCGGCGGCGCGGCCGTCTCGCTCGCCTGTGGCATGATGCCGATCGCCGACGGGAGCGACACCGGCGGCTCGCTGCGCAATCCAGCAGCATGGTGCAACGTCGTCGGGTTCCGCCCCTCGCCAGGCCGCGTCGCGACTGACTCGACCTCCTGGTCCCCACTCTCGGTCTCCGGTCCGATGGCGCGCAACGTCGCCGATGTCGCGCTGTTCTTGAGCGCCATCGCGGGTCCAACCGCTCGTAACCCGCTCGCAATCTCAGAAGATCCATCACGCTTCGCCGCGAAACTCGGCCGCGACTTCAAAGGCGTGCGCGTCGCCTGGTACAAAGGACTCGGCGGCATTCCGTTCGAACCAGAGCTCAAGCGCGTCATCGACGCGAATCGCAGCGCATTCGAATCTCTCGGTTGCGTCGTGGAAGAGGCGGAGCCTGACTTCACCGGTGTCGACGAAGCATTCCCAACGCTGCGGCACCTTTCGTATCACACGAGCTACGCCGCAATGGCACGCGAGCGCCCCGACTGGATCAAGGACACGATCAAGTGGGAGATCGCCGAAGCCGAGCGGCAAACGAGCGCCGACGTGGCAAAGGCTTTCGTTAGGCAGAGCCGCATGTATGCGCAGAGCGCCGAGTTCTTCGAGCGCTACGAGTACTTCGTGCTCCCAGTCACTCAGCTCGCGCCGTTCGACGTTACGATCGCGTACCCTACGCAAGTCGCTGGCGAGCCGATGGGTACGTACATCGACTGGATGCGCTCCTGCTGGTATATCACCTTCATGGCGAATCCAGCGATCTCGGTGCCGGGCGGCTTCACGGCGAGCGGACTCCCCGTCGGTCTACAGATCGTCGGGCGTCACCGGAACGATTGGAGCGTCTTGCAAATCGCTCACGCGTTTGAGCAAGCCACGAAGCACGGCCTGCGCCGACCCGCCATCGCCAAAGCGTGAGCGGCATGCGA
>CBQVAZ010000546.1:0-3048 GCA_967720205.1 uncultured Gemmatimonadaceae bacterium
CAGTAGCGCGTTCAGAGCCGAATCGGCTCGAGCGACGGCGCTGGTGCTAACCTGGCACCGGCGCCGTTTTGCGTTAGGCTGTCGCGGCTCAATTGTCGCGAACCAGTAGCGCCGCTCGTTAGGAAACGTTTTTTCGACGCCATTGTCGATCTCATGCGCAGCATCGTGCGTGGCGTCATGTGTGTTCTAGTGCTCACCGCGCTTTTTCACGTGATCCGTTACCTCGATTCAGCGATCAGCAGTGTGGGAGTTCCCCTACACCGCTCCGAGAGCAGACTATTGCCTAACGATTATGTACAGCGCCAGACCGATCAGCGAGACCCAACAGACCCAGTACATGGCCGTATCCCACCACAGCCGAGCCGACTCCTGCGGGCGCTCCAGGCGGTGTTTGTCCCACATTCCCCAGCCGTGAAGGAGCGCTCCGAACGCGAGGATCGGTACGGCGTAGGAACGCAGGTCCGCCGCGAAGAGAACCCCTAGGCCAAATCCCAAGACGCCCGCGCCGACGCCGGAGGCGAGCTCCGCTTGCTTCACACGAGCATGCGCCTGTTTCATGGTGTTACTTCGTTAAGACAATCCATTCAATCCAGGTACGCTGGCACCCACGCCGGAACTCTCACGTCTGCGTGTTGACGCCGCAGCTGCCGCTCTTTCCATAGCGAATACACGGCGGGGATGACCACGAGAGTGAGCACTGTGCTGCTGATCATCCCGCCCACCATCGGCGCGGCGATGCGCTTCATAACGCTCGCCCCTGCGCCATGCCCCCACAGAATAGGCAGGAGCCCCGCCATGATCGCCATCACCGTCATCATCTTCGGGCGCACACGCTCGACCGCACCCTCCATCACGGAATCGTACAGGTCGCGCAGCGTCGGTCGTTGATTGGCCACGCTTCGGGCGCGCCAGGCGTGATCGAGGTAAATGAGCATGACTACACCGGTCTCCGCCGCAACACCGGCCAACGCGATGAATCCGATCGCCACTGCCACGGACCAGTTGTAGCCTAACGCCCATATGAACCAGATGCCGCCAACCAGCGCGAACGGCAGCGACAACATAACGATGAGCGTTTCGCCGACGCTCTTGAAATTGAAGTACAGGAGAAGAAAAACGATCGCGAGCGTCGCGGGGATGACGAGCTTCATCCGCTCCTTGGCCCGCTGCATGTATTCGTACTGGCCACTCCAAACAATCGAATAGCCTGGTGGGAGTCTCACTTCGGCCTCGACCATTTGCCGCGCTTCGGCGACGTAACTTCCGATGTCCCGGTCCACCACATCGACGTAGACCCACGCCGTGGGCACGGCGTCCTCGGTCCGCACGACCATCGGGCCGGCCACCTTCCGAATCGTCGCGACCTGGCCCAGCGGGACCTGCGGCCCGCCTGCCGGCGCCGCACCGGCTGCGCTGCCCATCCCGCCCATTGCCGCGGCGGCGCCTAACGAGGCGCCGGCAGCGGATCGGCTGTGACTCACCGGGATCAGCACAGACGCCAACTTCTCCGGCGTGTCGCGCAGCTCCTGCGGATATCTCACTCTGACGCCGTACCGCTCACGGCCCTCCACTGTCTGCGTGATTGTCATGCCGCCGATCGCCGTTGCGATCACGATCTGCACGTCGCCCACGTTGAGCCCGTGGCGCGCCGCGGCGGCGCGGTCGATGTCGATGTCGAGGTAGTAGCCGGAGACCGCGCGTTCGGCGAATGCGCTCCGGGTTCCGGGCACCATCTGCACCGAGCGCTCCACTTCCTTGCCGAGCCGCTCCAGTTCGGCGAGGTCCGGCCCGAAAATCTTGATGCCGACCGGCGTGCGAATGCCGGTGGCGAGCATGTCGATGCGCCCTTTGATCGGCATCGTCCACGCGTTCGTGACGCCGGTGAGCCTAACGGCGGAGTCCATTTGTGCGATCAGACCGTCGTATGTCATCCCCGAACGCCATTCTCCTTCCGGCCTGAGCGTGATCGTCGTTTCGATCATGTCGAGGCCGGCCGGATCGGTTGCGGTATTCGCACGACCGGCCTTGCCCCACACGTGGTCGACTTCGGGAAACGTCTTCAACACACTGTCTTGCAGGCGCAGAATCTCTCGCGCCCGCGCCACGCTCACGCCCGGAAGCGTCGTCGGCATGAACAGCACCGTCCCTTCGTCGAGCCGCGGCATGAACTCGCTCCCGACGCGCGACCAGGGAATCCACGTTAGGACGAGCGCGACGATTGCCGCCGAAATGACCGCGATCCGATTGCGCAGCACCCACACTATGATCGGGCGATATCCAGCGATCAGCGCGCGGTTGATCGGATTGGCTCGCTCCTTATAGATGCGCCCCCGAATGAAGAACCCCATCGTGAGTGGGACGAGCGTGACCGAAAGCAGACTCGCCGCCGCCATCGAGAAGGTCTTTGTGAATGCGAGCGGGCGGAACAACCGTCCTTCCTGTCCCTCGAGCGTGAAGACAGGGAGGAATGACACGGTGATGATGAGCAAAGAAACGAACAGCGCGGGTCCCACTTCCGTCGACGAATCGACCACGACCTGCCATCGCTCGCGCGCACTCAACGCGTGGGTGTGGAATGAGCGGCGTTTCTCGTCGGTCCCCGCGCCGCTCTTTGCGGCGACAGCCCTCTCCAGATGTTTGTGCATGTTCTCGATCATCACGATCGCGGCATCGATCATCGCCCCGATGGCAATCGCAATCCCGCCGAGCGACATGATGTCGGCCCCGACGCCGACGTAGCGCATCGCCATGAACGCGATCAGAATGCCGATGGGCAGGGTGATGATTGCCACCAGCGCGGAGCTCGCGTGCAAGAGGAACACAGTGCACACGAGCGCCACGATTACGCTTTCCTCGATCAGCTTACCGCGCAGGTTCGTGATCGATCGCTCGATTAGGTCACTGCGATCGTAGACGGTTGTTACGATGACGCCGGGTGGAAGCCCCTTCTGCACTTGCACGAGCTTCGTCTTCACGCTGCGAATGGTCTCCAGCGCATTCTCACCGAAGCGCAGCACGATGATGCCGCCCACGGCATCGCCGCGGCCG
>CBQVAZ010000547.1:0-3035 GCA_967720205.1 uncultured Gemmatimonadaceae bacterium
ACGCGCATGAGCCGAGACATGGCTCGTACTATCGGTCAAGGATCACTTCGGCGCGAGATGCCGGAGCAAGTTCACGGTCGGCACGCCGCGATTGAGCCGATAGTTTCCGTGGCAACGCCACCATCGTTGCCTCAAATTACCGAGTATCCGTTCGAGCCTCTCCCAGGCTATGTGGAGTACACGCCAGAGGAAATGGAGTCGAGGAGTCGCGCATTCGCGGCTGCCATGCAGCGACGCCGCACCACGCGCCACTTCAGCGATCGGCCGGTCCCCCGCGCAGTCATCGAGGCGTGTATCGAAACGGCCGGCACAGCACCCAGTGGCGCGCATCTGCAACCCTGGCACTTCGTGGCAGTGAGCGACCCTGAGGTCAAGCGCCGAATCCGCGAGGCGGCCGAACGCGCCGAAGAGGAGTTTTACACGACAGCACCAGCCGAGTGGCTCGCGGCGCTAGCGCCGTTAGGCACCGACGCGCACAAGCCGTACCTGGAGACAGCGCCGTGGCTCATCGCCGTATTCGCGCAGCGTTATGGCGTCGATCCCCACGGAAATCGTCGAGCGTACTACTACGTCAACGAGTCGGTGGGCATTGCGACCGGATTCCTACTTGCGGCGCTACATAACGCGGGACTCGTCGCGCTCACGCACACACCGAGCCCGATGGGGTTCTTGAACGAGGTGCTCGAGCGGCCGCAGCGCGAGCGCCCGATGATGCTCGTGGTCACGGGATTCCCCGCGCCCGACGCGCGCGTTCCTCAGTTGAAACGCAAACGATTGACCGAAATCGCGACGTTTCGCTGAGCGGACCTCGCGATCAGCCGAGGATGCTGTACGCTCCCACCGCGAGCAGCGCGCCGAGGATGGGGCCTAGCACGGGCACCCAGGCATAGCTCCAGTCGCTGTCGCGCTTACCCGGGACGGGCAGCAGCGCGTGCGCGATGCGAGGTCCGAGGTCGCGCGCCGGATTGATCGCGTAACCAGTCGTCCCGCCTAACGAGAGCCCGATAGCGAAGACGAGCAGTCCGACGGGGACGAGACCGATGGAGCCGAGTCCTATCGGAGTCGCTTCGCTCCCGCCAGCTGGCTGGAGTGCCGCCGAAGTCATGAGAAAGATCGGAAAGATGAGCGCGAAGGTCCCGATCACTTCGCAGAACAGCGCCTGGCCCATATTGCGGATGTTAGGCGCCGTGGCGAAGCAGGCGAGCTTCGCGCTGCCGTCGTCCGATTCGGTGAAGTGATCGCGATAGAACAGATAGACGAGCGCAGCACCAATGATCGCGCCTAACATCTGTGCGGCGATGTACCCTGGCACCATCGACGCCGGGAGTTTTCCGGTCGCGGCCATCGCGATGGTTACAGCGGGATTCAAGTGTGCACCGCTGAATGGAGCGGCAGAGAATGCGCCGATGAAGACGGCCAAGCCCCATCCCGCAGTGATCACAATCCAGCCGCTGTTGTTTCCCTTGGTGCGCGGCAACACGACGTTCGCTACGACGCCGTTGCCGAAAAGGATCAGCAACGCCGTGCCGATGAACTCCGCAACGTATGGACTCATGCGTTAGGACTCCATTTCAGGGAGCCTGCTTGACACTCGATCGTTCTTCCCAGTCTCGAGCGCGGTTGAGCGCCTCGGCCCAACGGCTACGGCGATGCGCGGCCTGCGCCGCGGGCATCGCGGGCGTGAAACGGCGCTCCGCCTGCCACGCCGCGGCCACTTCTTCCTTCGACGTCCAGTAGCCAACCGCGAGACCAGCGAGATACGCAGCGCCTAACGCCGTCGTCTCGATTACCTTGGGTCGCACAACCGGCACCTGCAGCACATCCGCCTGGAACTGCATGAGCAAGTTGTTTGTGCAGGCCCCGCCATCGACGCGCAGCTCGTTCATCGCGATGCCGGAGTCCTGCTTCATGACGTCGAGCACGTCAGCCACCTGGAAGGCGATCCCCTCCAGCGCTGCGCGCGCGATGTGCCCGCGATTGGTGCCGCGCGTTATGCCCGCGATCGTGCCGCGCGCGTACTGATCCCAGTGCGGCGCACCGAGGCCCGCGAACGCCGGAACGAGATACACGCCAGCCGAATCGGGGACCGACGCGGCGAGCTCTTCGACCTCGCGTGACGACTTGATGATGCCTAACCCGTCACGTAGCCACTGCACGGCAGCACCGCCTATGAAGACGCTCCCTTCGAGCGCGAAGTCAGTGTCCGTTCCAGTGCGCCACGCAACGGTTGTGAGCAATTGATGCTTCGACGGCGCCGGTGTGCTGCCGATGTTCATCAGCATGAAGCAACCCGTGCCGTACGTATTCTTTGCGAGGCCGCGCGAGAAGCACCCTTGGCCGAAGAGGGCCGCTTGCTGATCTCCAGCGATGCCGGCGATAGGAATCGCGCCGCCTAACAGCGACGCCACGGATTCGCCGTAGACTTCACTCGATGCCTTGATCGATGGGAGCACCGCGCGCGGCACGCCGAGAATCTTGCACAGCTCGTCGCTCCAGGACCCCGTGTGCAGATCGTAGAGCATCGTGCGAGACGCGTTGCTCGGATCTGTCACGTGCAGCTTGCCGCCAGTCAGGTTCCACACGAGCCAACTATCGATTGTCCCGAACGCCAGCTCGCCACGCTCGGCACGAGCACGCGCGTTAGGTACGTTGTCCAGCAGCCAGCGCAGCTTGCTGCCGGAGAAGTACGCGTCGATGACGAGGCCCGACCGGTGCTGAATCTCGGCCGCATGCCCAGCCTCTTTGAGGCTGTCGCAGAAGGCTGCTGTGCGGCGATCCTGCCAGACGATCGCGTTGTGAATAGGCGCGCCGGTCGCTCGGTCCCACACGACCGTCGTTTCACGTTGATTCGTGATGCCTATCGCGGCGACGTCGGCCGCCGTTAGGTCTGCCTTGGCGAGCACCTCACGCGCCGTCTCGAGTTGCGATTGCCAGATCTCCTGCGGATCGTGCTCGACCCAGCCCGCCTGCGGAAAGATCTGCTTGAATTCCTTCTGAGCGACGGCACGGATCGATCCGTCGTGATCGAAGACGAT
>CBQVAZ010000548.1:0-3034 GCA_967720205.1 uncultured Gemmatimonadaceae bacterium
AGGCGAAGATCGCCGCCTAACGCGCATGCGGTCGTGTGAACGTCCCTTCCGTCGGACCACGCATGCTCTTGTCGATCTGCCGGATTGCGCCGAGGTGATAGGCGACGTGTGCTATCGTTGCTATCATGCCGCTGAGCTCGAGCGTCGTTACCTCGCGGTCGACAGTGAGGCTCGCGAGCCACTGCAGGGCTTCGTCTCGCAAGTTCGCGCGGATGGCCACCCACTGGGACTCATTCACGACGGACGTCTTCCAAGCCTCGGCCCATTTCGCGCCGGCGTACGGATCACCGCCCTCGACCGCCCAGCGATTCATCAGCGACAAGCCGAACGCCAGATGCTGCGCATGTGCAGCGATGGATGCGCCGTCATTCGTGGAGCGAGAGGCGTCGGTCGCGGACAGTTTGTCGAGCGAGTGGAGGAGGCCGATGTCGCCCGAGTTGAGGACAAAGGCGCCACCACCACCTGGCGGCTTCGCACCACTGACAAGCTCCGTAAAGAGTGTCGTTAGGGCGGCGGTAATTTCTCTCGTGTGCACAATGCGTTCAGTTCGTATTACCTAGCGGACATGCCGCCTGGTGTGCAGGAGCCATTGGGCCGCCGATGCAAAGCTAATGTGCGCCACCACTCCGATACCGCAGTGCCCTTGCCGTGGTGGTCAACCGTAGTGTACCTGGATGCAGGCGACACAACCCAGATCAGGAGGCAGGCCATGGCGATGTATCTAACGCGCTTCAGCTATACGGCGGAGACATGGGCGCGCTTGATCCAAAACCCGGAGGATAGACGCAAAGCCGCGCGCTCGTATATCGAGTCGGTTGGCGGAAAGCTGCATGGTTTCTGGTACGCATTCGGTGAGCACGATGGCTGGAACCTGTGGGAGGCACCGGACAACGTATCCATGGCTGCTGTTGTGCTCGCGATCGGTGCTGGAGGTGCGCTGAGGTCGACCGAGACGACCGTCCTACTCAGTGTCGAGGAGCTGATGGAGGCTCTCGGGAAGGCGAAGTCGGTTGGCTATCGCCCGCCGGGAGCGTAAAACCCGGGGAACTGTGGTGCGCGGTTTGGGTGCCAGCGGTGCTGCCTAACGCTTGCGTTCCGTCTAACGCTCCAACTTGAACCCGACATCCACGGCCGGCCGCTTGGCCGCATTTGCGACATACCAACCCGTTAGGTACATCCACCGCGCCATGCGTGTGAGCTTGGCGTAGTCGATCCGCTCGGGGATGTCACCCGCCGTGTGGTAGTCGTCGTGCAAGTTGGTGGAGTACATGAGCGACGGAACGCCTAGCCGCGCGTAGGGCAGGTGGTCGCTGCGGAAGAACCATCCCTCGGAGTGGGTCGGTCGGTCCCACAGCGTGTCGATCGCGAAGCGACTCGTCGCCGCGTTGGCCTTGAGCGCCATGTCCACCAGTTCGCTCGAGCTGCGATGCGGCGGCTGCGCGCCGAGCAGTGCTGCGGTGTCAGGATGGTTGCGGCCGATCATGTCGCCATTGAGCACAGCCACGATCTGCGCGAGCGGCACGACAGGATGCGCCGAGTGGTAACGGGAGCCGAGCAGACCACGCTCTTCTGCGCCGTGATGCACGAAAAGGAGCGAGCGCTTTGGGCGCTCGGCGACGAACGCACGCGCCGCCGCAAACTCCGCGATACTGACCGAAGCATTGTCGTCGGCGCCCGCGAGCACTGAGTCGTTAGGCACGAGCAGACGCACACCATTCGCGTCCTGGTGCGAGCTGTACAACACGTATTCGTTGCGCAGGACGGGATCTGTGCCGCGCAGCGCGCCGATGACGTTCACCGAGGGCGTCTCGAAGCGTTCGAGGCGAATGGCAAGGACGGCCTCGGGCCCGGCCTGCAGCACGGCGGCCTTGTCGGCGCGCACAAGCAACGCCGGCGTTAGGCCGGCACCGATTGCCGGTGGCGGCGAAATGCGGTCCGACTGTCCGGCCGCGCGCGGCGTCGCGCGGTCCACATCGTAGTCGCCACGTATTCGCATGACGGCGACGGCCGCGAAGTTGCTGTCCACCGGCGCGTTGGCCACGAGCAAGATGGCCGCGGCTCCGCGCCTCGTTAGGCTTGCCAGGCTCCCGGCGATGGCGGCGTTGGCGTAGCGGACACCCAGGGGATAGCTGGTGGGACGGATGGAACCCGGGGCCGGCACACGCAGGAGGGTCGCAACAATTCGCCCGCGCACGTCGGTCGTGGTGTCGGTCGGATTGGGAAGCCAGAGCACTGGCCCCGTCGCCTCCACCGGCACCGCGCTCAGCGGGACGACATCGCCGAACAGCGTGAGCTGCTGGCCGGCGATCGTCGCGCGGCTCGATGTCAGCGAGACGCGTGTGCGGACGATGTTGAACCACTGGAACCAGGTGCCCTCGTCACCTGCCGGCGTTAGGCCGATGCGCCGGTATTGCTCCGCGACCCAAATGGATGCACGCATCTCATCGAGCGTACCGCCCTCGCGACCGCGCATCGCCGGGGACGCCATGGCGAAGAGATCTCGCCGGAGGTCGCCTTCTTTGATCTCGCGAATCGCGCGCGGGACCGGCGGCTGCGCGGACAATCCGATCGGCAGCGCGAGCAGGATCATGAGACGTGTCCGCATCCTATTCAGCTCCTCTCCGCTGCGAGGCATTCGTTGCGCACCACCTGACCGAGGTACGACTACAAGCGCCGCAATCGGCATTCGCGCTTGACACAAAACAAGGCCCTCCAGTATCCTTTCGGCTATACCTAGCTAGATAGGTAATGAATTGGCGCGGACGAAGAACGATATCCTGCAAGGCACTCTCGCCTTGCTTGTACTGCAAACGCTCGACGTAGCCGGTCCCATGCACGGTTATGCGATTACGTCGCACATCCAGGTGGTCTCGGCGGAGTTACTTCGAGTCGAAGAAGGCTCGCTCTACCCAGCCCTACATCGCATGGAGCAAGACGGCTGGGTGCGCTCGGCGTGGGGCGTGACAGAGAAGAATCGCGAGGCCCGTTTCTACAGCATCACAGCGAAAGGCCGCAAGCAGCTGGCGGAGGAAGA
>CBQVAZ010000549.1:0-3028 GCA_967720205.1 uncultured Gemmatimonadaceae bacterium
TCCTCGACATTCGCCTTCATCATGTCGCGTACGGTGTACAGCTGCAGACCGATGCGATCGAGCTTCTCCGCTCCCGCGGCCGGAGCCGCGCTGTCGACATCGACCTTGCCATCCGCTTTTGTGCATCCAAGGAGCTGCGAAGGAATGCCTAACGCCAGCGCCGAGGCCGCGGCCTGGCCGAGGAACGAGCGACGGTCTGTTTTGTCTCGAAACGTCACAGGGATCTCCTCTTGAGCTCACCCACCGCGTGTGCCACTGCGCGGGCCGTGAGCGCCATATACGTGATTGAAGGGTTCTGGCACGCCGACGATGCCATGCACGCGCCGTCGGTCACGATGAGGTTCGGCACTTCGTGTGCCTGATTCCAGCTGTTGAGCACCGACGTCTTTGGGTCGCGCCCCATCCGCGCCGTTCCCATTTCATGGATGCACAATCCCGGCGCGGCGTTCGAGTCGTACGGGTCGACATGCGAGGCCCCCGCGGCCTCCAGCATCTCCGCGCACGTGATCGACATGTCCTTCGTCATCGCCTTCTCGTTAGGTCCGTACGCCACGCTGATTCTGAGCGCCGGAATCCCCCACTTGTCTTTCACGGTGGAGTCGAGCTCCACGCGGTTGTCGGGATTCGGCAGACACTCGCCGAAGCCGCCAGACCAGAACGTCCACGGCCCCATGTCCTTGATGAGCTGGGCCTTGAAATCGGCGCCGAAGCCGGGCGTCCACGATCCGCGCCCCCAATCCATGCGCGACGCCCCGCCCTGAATGCCGTATCCGCGCAGGAAATCCGGATGCTTGGATTTCACGTTGCGGAAACGCGGAACGTAAATCCCGTTCGGCCGGTTGCCGTACGTTTTCTTGTCCATGTGCTTCGTGAACGTGGCATTCGCGCCGGCGGCAAAGCAGTGATCCATCACGTTGCGGCCCAGCTGGCCGCTGCCGTTCGCCATCCCATTGGGGAAGCGCGTCGACTGCGAGTTGAGCAGGATGCGCGCGGTTTCGAGCGCTCCGGCACACACGAATACGACCTTCGCACTCACTTCCATCGCTTCCATCGTCTGACCGTCGATGAAGCGCACGCCGCTCACGCGCCGGCGCTTTTCATCGTACAGTACCGAATGCACGACACTGTACGGTCGCAGCGTTAGGCGGCCCGTCGCCTCGGCAGCGGGCAGCGTACTGTTGATTGACGAGAAGTACGAACGCGTGATGCAGCCGCGCTCACATGGCCCGCAGTAGTGACACGCCGCGCGCCCGTTGTGGTTCTGCGTGAGGATGGCGACGCGCCCGATCGTCACCATGCGCTCGCCGGCCCATTTCGATGCCACAGCGTCCTTCATATCGCGCTCGATGCAGTTCATCTCCATCGGCGGGAGGAACTGTCCATCGGGAAGCTGCGGGAGTCCTTCAGCTTGACCGCTTATGCCGATGAACTTCTCGACATAGTCGTACCACGGAGCGATGTCCTTGTAGCGGATCGGCCAGTCCACGCCATGCCCATCGCGCGCGTTGGCCTCGAAGTCGAGATCGCTCCAGCGGTATACCTGCCGCCCCCACATGATCGATTTGCCGCCGACCTGGCGACCACGGATCCAGTCGAATGGTTTCTCGTTAGGTGTCGTGTATGGATTGTCCAGGTCGTTCACGAAGAACTTGCTGGACCATTCGTCGCACGCGTAGCACTTGCGCTGCGTAGGCTGATCGTGCTCGATCGCCTTGCGGTCACCGTAGCCCCGAAACGGCATCTGCCACGCGGGTACGTGCTCCACGTAATCGGTCTTGGGATCGATCGGACGGCCAGCCTCGAGAACGATCGTGTCCAGCCCGCGCTCGCACAGCTCCTTGGCGGCCCAGCCGCCCGTCATGCCGGAGCCGATGACGATCGCGTCGTATTCGCGCCGAGGTTGCCGCGCGCTTAGACCGTGATGCATCCGTTGTACCTCCCTGGCATGCGCTTGAGTTGCAGCACGTTTTCGACGATGGGCTTGGAAGTGAAGTAGCCGTACACCGTCATGTCCTTCATGCGGCCGTATGCATCGGCTGCGGTGCCGGGTTCACGTTGCTGGGCTTTGTCCCACTCGCCGATCAGCGTGTTTTGTTGATCTGTCGTTAGGTTCGCGAAATCGCCCTTGAAACGCTCATTCGCGGCCGCGTCGATCGCGGTGAGGCCTTTCTCGAGCCGCGTGCGCTCCTCGTCAGTCATCCAATGATGGATGATGACCTCCATGAACGCCGGCACGCCGACCGCGATAGCCCCCGGTGTGTCGCTTTCGGGAAGAATGCGCTCCGACAACGCCGCGAGCAGCGCCGGCTGGGCTGCGCGTCCGAAAGGGACCGCGCTGCGATGGATTTCCTCGCCCAGTGCGAGCAGTCGTTGCGGCGTCAGGGCGCTCAGCGCCTCGAGCGTCACCGCGCCACCGATGACCTGCAAAAGATCTCTGCGATTCATTGTCACCGCCCTTTGACGAGGTCGATCGAGCCTAACGTGACGAGATCCCAGTACGACCCCCACCCGCCTGCGGCCTGCCGTGCGGCGAAGTCACCCAACGACTGCATGAGCTGCGTGCTGAGCGAAGCTCCGTTATCCCGCGCCAGCGGGTGTGGAGTTCCAAAGTTCCGGCCAAAGTACGACCGAATCAACACCGAGCGCGCGTTACGCGGCAATCCGGCCGCTGTCTCGGCGAATTGGCCGAAAGTGCCGTCGCGCCAGAGGTACTGTTCCACGTTCGACACGTATAGCGCAGACACCTGCACCCCTAGCGCTGTCGCGTCGCGGCCGATGGCAGCCAGCGCGTGGCGTCCGCCCAGGTCACCAACGACTGGGACGACGAGCCCGCGCGTCTCCAGGTCCTTGAGGAAGCGCCAATCGTCCTCGCTGGCAAGGTAGCTCACGCGCTTTCCGGTGAGGTCGCGCTCCAGAATCAGCTCGCGCAGAGTCGGATAGCCGGCGCGCGGAGGGCGTCCAAGACTCGTGAAACGCAGATCCAAACGCTCGCTCTGGAACGTGCTGTGGAAGCGCTCCAGTGTGGCTC
>CBQVAZ010000550.1:0-3026 GCA_967720205.1 uncultured Gemmatimonadaceae bacterium
GGCCACTCTTCCTGCAGCCGGGGACGCACGGCTTCTACGCTGACGCCGGCTACTTCTTGTTAGGCATGATCATCGAGAAGGCGTCGGGGATGCCGTACCGCGAGTTCCTGCAACGGCGGATCTTTGGCCCCTTGGGGATGGCGCAGTCGAGCGTGCTGGACAAGCGGCGCATTCTCAAAGGGCGCGTTGCCACGTACGAGTTCGGGGGCGGCCCAGGCGGGGCGCCGCGCTCGCCGACCAGCACGGACGATTCGCTCGTGAATTGGCGGCGCGACTGGCAGTACGAATTGCCTTCGTTTTTTGGGATCTTCTCGACGCTGGATGATCTGGCGAAATGGTCCACGTCGTTGCACCGACATGCGCTGCTCAATCAGGAAAGTCTGGAGCAGATGTGGACGCCGGCCAAGCTCACGAACGGCGGCCACGCGATGGTGATCGGCGATCTATATGGATTCGGCTTCCTGCTGAGTGACATGCGCGGCCATCGCTACGCCGGACACGGCGGCGCATCGGGAACGTTCATCCTGCATTTCCTCGACGCGCCGATCTCGGTCATCGTACTCACGAACCTGTCGTCGACAGCAGGACGCCACGCACCGATGCTGGCGCGCGCGATCGCTGGGCTCTACAGCAAGGACTATCAGTCTGTAGATCGACTTAGCGTGAGTCTCGACTCGGAGCCGGAACTGACTGCCAAGGTGCGGGCGCTCTTGCCGGAGTTTGCCGCCGGTCGTGCGACCGACTTCATGACAGAGGCTCACAAGGCCTACTTCAATGATATGCCCGCCTCGTTCCGGAACCGGTTGAACGAGCCTCTGGGGAAGGTGGCCGGGCTGGTGCGCATCGCGTGCGACAGCGTGGAAGGTCGGGGGATCCGCTACACGGACCCGGTCGCACGGATCTGCTACTTCAAGGGCGAGGGCGGCCCCAAGCCGATCTACGTCAGCGTCTATCTCACCAAGGAAGGGAAGGTGGGCCATCTGACGTTCGAGTAGTGAACCGGGGCCGGGGTCAGACTCCAGGCGGGGGTCAGACTCCATCTTGCGATCATGCGATGCCTGATGGGCCAGGATGCCGGCCCAGCCGAGGAGCGGGGTCTCATTCGTGCAAAGTGGAGTCTGACCCCGGTGACGGACGCAGCATGGCCGTCACGCTGCGGCTCACACATTTGGCTCTGCCCGCCTAACAGCGTCACACAGCCGTACGACGTAGCTCTGGCACCCCGATTGGGGTGTATTTTGGGAATACTATGACAACCGCCCCAGCCTCCGACGCCACGGTGACGAGCGCCCCTGCCATGAGCTCGCTACCCCGGTCCACGACGCTCGTCTCCCTGCGCGAGTTCCGCGACGCGGCGTCGACGATCCGCGATGTCACCGTGCGCACGCCGCTGCTGCCTAGCGACGCGCTTTCGCAGCAGTGCGGGGTGCGCGTCTGGCTCAAGCCGGAGAATCTGCAGCGCGGCGGCGCGTTCAAGCTGCGCGGCGCGTACAACTATGTCGCCACCCTACCTGGGGCGAAGCGCGAGCGCGGGGTCATCGCGCCCTCGTCAGGCAACCACGCCCAAGCGGTCGCGCTGTCGGCCAAGCTTTTTGGCGTGCCGGCGACAGTCGTTATGCCCGTCACGGTCACGCCGGCCAAACGCGCCGGCGCCGAGCGGTTAGGCGCGAAGGTCGAGCTGGCGGGGACGACGACGCAGCACCGCTATGAGCGCGCGCTGGAGCTGGCTGCGCGCGATGGCTTGACGCTCGTCCCGCCGTACGACGACGCCACGATCATTGCCGGGCAGGGGACGGTCGGACTGGAGATCGCGGAAGACCTCGATGCGTTAGGCACGGTGCTCGTGCCGGTTGGCGGCGGTGGCCTGAGCGCCGGCGTTTGCGCCGCGATCAAACTGCTGCGCCCCAAGGCGCGCGTGATCGGCGTCGAGCCGGAAGGGGCGCCCAAATTGGCGCGCGCGCTCCTTGCCAAAGAGCCGGTGACATTGGACGGGACTAATAGCATCGCTGACGGACTCCTGGCCGTTCGCATCGGGACGCTCAACCTGGCGCATCACCTCGCGTACATCGACGAGGTCATCTCGATTCCCGACAGCGCCATCAAGGAAGCGATGCGCTTTTTACTGGATCGCGCGAAGCTCGTCGTTGAGCCGAGTGGGGCGATTACGGTCGCCGCGATGCTGACGGGCGCCGTCAAGCTCAAGGAGAACTCGGTGGCGATCCTGAGCGGAGGGAACATCGAATGGCAGGGGTTGAGGTCGTTGTTAGGCGATGAGTAGACCGCGCATCCTCATCGCGGACGACGACGCCTCGATTGTGCAGACCATGACGTGGGTGCTCAAAGAGCACGGCTACGACGTCATGGCAGCGCAGCGCGGCGTAGATGTCGTCCCGATGATGGAAGAGCGCGTCCCCGACCTCGTACTCCTCGACGTCACGTTTCCCGACGCCGACGGCTATCAGATCCTCGAGCGTATCAAGAACGACGATCGCTGGCGCGACGTGCCGATCATGATGATCTCGTCGCTCCCGCCCGAAGAAGCGTCCGTTCGCACGTTAGGCCTCGGCGCCGCGGACTTCGTGCGCAAGCCGTTCCGCGTGAAGGAACTGCTGGCGCGTATCCAGGCCCAGCTCCGCATGCGAGCCATTCTGCGATCGGCTCATACGGCGCTGCACGAGCGCGAGATAGAGCTGAGCCGCGTGCGCGAGGAAGCCGAGAGCCGGCGCAAGCTCGTCGACATCCTGCACGATGTCACCGAAGACCTCTCGTCCGACGAGATCTACCACCTGCTCGCTCGGCGCGTCGCGCGCGCGTTGGAGCTGACACACTGCTCGGTCATACTCGCCAGGCACGGCGATCGACCGCGCGTGGTCGCGACGGCGTTCGAGCGCGGGAATGGTGGGACGCCGGCGGCGGCGATCGGCGTCGGCGGTATCGGAGCTGTCTCGGGTGGTGCGAATGGCCAAGACGAATTGAGCGTGGACCTGGAGCTTTATCCGGAGATCCGCTCGGCGCTCGAAGAAGGG
>CBQVAZ010000551.1:0-3014 GCA_967720205.1 uncultured Gemmatimonadaceae bacterium
CGCGTCGTGTCACCGAGCGCGATCTCGAAATCCAATCCAGGAAAGATCAAAAGCTTTTCACAGCGGACTAACACGGACAAAACGGACAATGCTTTTGAAAAACCAAGCGTCCGCGTAAGTCCGCGTTTGTCCGTATCGTCCGCGGTGAATCAGTTGTCGAGATTGGATGCTAAACACGCGTTCCCCAACGGCTCCGCCCCACAGCCCACTCGTTAGGCTTTGTAGTACTACCGTGCCGAGGCCGGACGCGTCGAGTCAGAGAAGCCGAAGAACCTGTCGATGCGCCAGCCTGCGCTGTCATCGCGGGCGAGAAGCGTGACGTAGCGACCGAATTCTGTCATCCGAGCGCCGCTGGAATCGCGGAAGGATTGCTCGAAGGCGCCGATTTCAGTCGCGTGATCTTCCTCGACACGTCGTGTCGACACAATCAATCGCAAATCCATGTCGTTGAGCGATGCCCAATTACTCCGCGCCATCGCCTCCATACCAGCTCGGCCTCGCACCGTGTTGAACGCCGGCCACTCGAACACGGCGCTGTCGGTGTAGAGCGCGCCATAGGCTGAGGGATCGCGATCGCGATACGCTTGGCTCAGGCGCGCGTTGAGCGAATCGATACCGGCATTCGCCTCGCTAATCGGGAGAGTGCGAGGCGCGCCTGAGCACGCCGAGCCTAACGCACAGAGTGCAAGTAAAGCGACGCTGACAGATGAACGCATTGCTTCCTCATTTGGCGGCTAGTTAAGCCGCAACTCGGGACTCCTCGAATGGCCACGTCCGTCCTCTCCACGACCACACTGCGAAAGACACAGCACCCAGCACCAGCGCGCCGAGTCCAAACGCGATGACTCTGGGCGGGGTGGTAGCAAAGATGAAGATCCATCCCAACAGAGCAACTAGACTCGGCAATGGGTAGAGCCACATGCGGTACGGACGCGGCATGTCAGGTGCCTGACGCCGCAGCATCGTCACCGCACCGATCTGTCCCATGAACTGGACGAGAATCCGCGTCGTGATCAACGCATCGATGACGAGGCCGAGCGAGAGAAAGCCGGCCAGGATCGAGAGCACGCCTAACACAACGAGCGAGACGTTAGGAAAGCCACCAGAAGGGTGCAGGCGCGCGAAGACCTTGAAGAAGTAGCCATCCTTCGCTGCCGCGTAAGGCACGCGGGAATAGCCGAGCAGTAGCGCGAAGACAGAGCCAAAAGCGGTCCACAGGATCATCGCCGTGAAAATCGTCGCGATGCCCGAACCGTAGATCCGCTCCATGAACGTCGAAACGATGAATCTCGACTCCGCGTGCGCCTCTGCGGGGACGAAATCCCGCCACGAGACGACTCCAATGATCGAGAAGTTGATCGCGACATAGATCAGGGCAACAGCGACAGTACTTATCAAAATCGATCGCGGGATCACTCGGCCAGGATTCTCGACCTCGTCGCCGATGTAGCAGACGTCGTAATAGCCGAGGTAGTCGTACACACCCACTCGCGCGGCGGCACCGAGTCCCATGAGAAAGCCTAACGAAAAGTTGAAGGCGCCGGGCGGAAAGTCGAACGCGACCTTGGGGTTGAAGTTCAACGCGCCGGTGACGATGACGACGATGACAGTGAGTATCGTGCCAACCCAAAGCGTGACGGTGATCTTTGCGATCGACGTGATCCGTCGATACAACAACGCGAGGTTCGCCAGCCCGATGAGCGTCATGACAAGCATTGTCTGGCGCGGCGTGATGCCCTTCCAGATGTAACCGAGGTACTGCGCGAAGCCGATGTAGCCGGACGCGATCTCGAGTGGGCCGCTAAACACGAACTGCCAGACAAAGAGAAAGCCCATCAGACGGCCGGCTTTTTCGGCGCCGTACCCATGGCGCAGATATCCGAACGATCCGCCGGATCCTGGCATCGCCGCGCCAAGCTCGCTCCAGACCATGCCGTCGCACAGGACAATAATGAGGGCAACGGCCCATCCGAGCATGGCCTGCGGCCCGCCTAACGCGGACATCAGAAGCGGGATCGTGATGAACGGCCCGATCCCGATCATGTTCGTCATGTTGAGCGCCGTCGCATGCAGCAGACCAAAACGCCGCTGCATCGGCGGCGACTCGGTCCTTGCGCTATCTCCGGACTCTTTGATCACCGACTCGCGCCGCGCCACTCTTGGAAGGAGACCTGCCCATTCCACAGATGTTCGAGCGCTGCGAAGCTCTCGTCCATTTGTTGTTGCGTGGCCTGTGAGCGGTGGCAGCCGAGTGCTCGACGCGCTGCTGCGAGGTCGCTGGCTTCGAATGGCACGCTGCGCGTGAGGAGCGACGTCGCCGTCGGGTACACGCGGAAGCCGAACCACGTTGGCGCGCTCGCCGTGCGATCGGGTGTGAATCCCGCGAAGAACAGCCTGGCCGTCGGCGGCGCAGCGCCCGCTTGGAAAACTTGCGTGACGACGTCGCCTACCAGTCGATGGTCCGCGTGACCATATCCACCCTCGGGGCCCCACGTGAAAACCGCGTCGGGGCGCAACTCTGCAAAGAGTGAGTCCAGCCGCTTCGCGAGACGATCGAGAGGTTCCCCCGGCCAGGGGCTGATTACGGCGAGTCCGGCGTCCGGTAAGCCCACAAGCACCGGTGGATGGATGCCTAACGCACTCGCAGAGCAGCGCACTTCACCCGCCCGCACCGTGGCGAGGCTGTCACCCGCGGGTATGTGGGCATGCTCCGAAACGCCCAAGCGCCCGTCTGTCGCGACCACGAGATATACCTTGGCCCCTTCTCGTGCATAACGAGCGAGCGCAGGCGAGACGATTGTCTCGTCATCGGGATGCGCGTACACGGCGACCAACGTTTGTGCTGTGTCGCCGAGCGGCATTGGCAATGCCGACGTTGACGCCGTCTGGGTCCCGCAAGCTGCTGCGCCGAGCGCAGCCACCGCCAAGTCGCCAATCGTTAGATGACGCACGGGCTCATGCGAACTCTTCGAGAATCTTTTTCGCCTTCTTGGGATTGTCAGTAACGATTGCAA
>CBQVAZ010000552.1:0-3010 GCA_967720205.1 uncultured Gemmatimonadaceae bacterium
CTATCCGCACACCGTGAGCAATGGCTTGCATCTCTTTCCTATTTCACCGCAAGCTCTCACCGCGGTCGTCTTAGGGTGTCGGGCCTCCGAGGCGACGCAGTCCGCAGTCCGTGCCGCGCTCTCAGGCTCGCCAGATCTCACGCATGTGGAACTGCGACAGAGTCGGCCAAGTGATACATGCTACGAGGTCGCAATTGCAGCGGCCAAAGCATGACAAGACGCATGCGCTACGTCGCCCAACTGTCCGCTTCAGCGGACCGGCTCCGCCGGCCGCTGAGCAGTGCGTTAGCTGGCTGAGGAGCGGAACTTGCCCATAGACAAGCGCTACCAGGTATTCGTGAGTTCCACCTACGCTGATCTGCAGGATGAGCGACAAGAGGTGATGCAGGCGCTTCTTGAGCTTGAATGCATCCCTGCCGGCATGGAGCTATTCCCAGCCGCGAACGAGGATCAGTGGACGCTCATCAAGCGCGTGATCGACGATTGTGACTACTACCTAGTGATTGTCGCCGGCCGCTATGGCTCGTTTGGGCCTGATGGGGCCAGCTACACCGAGATGGAGTATCGATATGCCATCGACAAAAACAAGCCAGTAAATTGGTTTCTTGCACAAGATGCCGGGTTCTCTACCCGCCGACCGCTGTGAGAAGACTGAGGCCGGTCGGCGCAAACTCGACGCGTTTCGCGCTTTCGTCCAGAAGAAAATGTGCCGCTTTTGGGACTCTCCAGCTGACTTGGGGAGTCAGGTAAGCCGAAGCCTCGTAAAGCTTATCAAGACGCACCCAGCCGTCGGTTGGGTGCGTGGAGACCTCGTCCCTGATGTTACGGCAGCAGAAGAACTCCTCCGTCTCCGGAAACGGATAGAAGAACTCGAGGCCGGCCTTCAGGCCGTGCGTGTGGAGGCACCAGAGGGCACTGCCTCCTTGGCGCAGGGTGCGGACGAGTTCGAGTTGAGGTTCTCTTTTAGGGTGACGCCAACGGGATACACCCACGACGCAAAGGGCTATAGCCACGCCATCACGATCAAGTGGAATGACATTTTCGGCGCTGTGTCCCCGCTCATGATCGATGAGGTGTCGGACGGTGATTTCCGAGACGCCGTCTCCGGTTTTGCCAGAGATTCCTCCGTCGAAGAGATCCGCGCGGACAAGTCTTTTAAGGCCCTGACTCTGCGAGACTTCGAGGTCGCCGAGGAGGATTTCCAAACCATCAAGGTTCAGCTGCGCGCGCTTGGATTGATCGCCAAGAGCACAAGAACGCGAAGCGTCAAGGATACGCAGACGTACTGGACTCTTACCCCGTATGGCGACACTGTGATGACCAGACTTCGGGCGATTGCCCGGCCCGCCAAGCAGGCGGGGGATAGCAGCGGCAGTGCAGAGACCAGCTAACAACACGTTCGACCGGGCCGGGAACCTCCCTCGATAAAGTCGACACTTTTGCCTAACGGTCAGAACGGTATACGATGCGGAGTTGACGTGGGTTCGCCGACGATGATCTTGCTGAGGGTGCGGACGTGAACGGGCAGTCCGTCGTGGGGGCGGGCGACCAGCATCAGGACGGTCCTTTCTCCGCTCCCGCTCGGCGATTGACTACGGGCTCGAGCTGGGCGGATGTCGTGTGTCTACAGAATCGAGGGAAGATCCCCACTGGCTCGGCGGCTCAGCGGGGCCGTTAGATCGCCGGCGAACTACTGCGGGAAGACGATGGGGTGGAGCCAGCTCGCCGCGCTGATGGGGACGCCGAACAATCTCCTGTGGACGGCGGTTGTAGCGGCGATCGTTTCGGCGGCGATGTCGTACTTCTTCAAGAAGCGCGAGACTAGGCACAAGCTTCAGACCGAATACGAATACGAGCAGCGCAAGAAACTTCGAGAACTGATCGGTAAGTACCACGGACGCCTGCTGAACGCGTCCAACAGCCTGAACTATAGGCTCTGGAACCTCTACGCGAATCACGAAAAGGGTTGGCTGAATGTCAACGGCCAGTTCACCGCTAACCAGTACTACTTCCTCAGTTTTGTACATCGCTTCCTCGCTGTCTATTCCCTCATCAGGCAGTTCGAGCGTGAGGCCACGTTCGTCGATGCGCGTATCGCCGAGAATACGGACTTCCTCTTCCTGAGATACATGGCCGCCCTCCGCTGGTGCATGACGGACGTCGCCTTGTTCGCGGGACTAACGTATGACAACTTCCATCAGACCGATCATTTCTTCTCCGATCACTTCCGCCAATACTGCGACTCATGCATAACGGACAGCGGCAGTTTCCTCGAATTCGATGAGTTCACCGACCGCGTTCAGGACGACCGATCGTTGGATCCGGTACTGCGCTTCTTTGACTCGCTGTCGCGCACGGAAAAGCGACTGAGATGGGACCGACTTGTCTCGTTGCATCTAATCCTCGTCGCGTTCATCAACAACTTTGGCTATCCGGAGCAGCGAACGTCGCCTAAGCAAATCCGCGAAGTTGCCCAGCAGGCGCAAAACAAATCGATCTTGCGAAATCTTGCCGAATGGCTACCGCGTCACGGCTTGCAGGGCGATCGCGAGATGAAGCACGTTAACCAGGCGTGCTTAGAGGATGAACGGTCGGGGAGATAGGTAACAGAAAAGTCCAGGGATATGGGTTACACATGTCGACGGGAGAGTGTCCCGGAGGCATCCTCTGTCCGCATGCGAGACTCGGTGTCCGGCCCTAGGATTGTTGCGGAGCTGCCTCGCTTTTGGCAGCATCTGCTCAGCCTGCGGGCGGTGACCCGCGGCTACTCGTGTGACACGAAGGGCGCGAGCCCTGATGGATCCAGAGCCCGCGCCCTGAGACTGCTTACACTCGGGAGGCAACTGGCGGATAGTTTCCCTGGCGCCGCCGCCGGCCTACGCGAGCATCAGCACGGTGCGCGAGACCTCGCCCGCCTTCATGGCGCGGAAGGCCTCGTTCACGTCCTCGAGCTTGCCCCGGCGCGTGATCATCTCGTCGAGCTTGAGGCGGCCCTGCCGGTACAGCTCGA
>CBQVAZ010000553.1:0-3009 GCA_967720205.1 uncultured Gemmatimonadaceae bacterium
TGCGCGGTCTACCGTACGTTGTTCGGGCAGCGTATCGCGCGACGCTCGACGATTCGGTGTCAGTACTCATTGGTGAGCTCGTCCGGCGTGTAAATATCGAGGCGAGTCCACGGGAAGAACGCACAACGGTCATCGGAGAACGTGGAGCATCGGACAAGGGACGGTACTCCCTTGCATACAGCGAGCGCTTGCATGGTGAGGAGGAGAGTGTTCCGACAACGGAGCTCATCGCTCTCGTCCAACTGAACGATGGTAACTATGTCGCGTTGGGCGCGAGAGATTACAGCGACGGCGGAACGTTTCTGATGTTCGCGCGAGAAAAAGGAAATCGCTGGCGATTGCGCTGGCAGAGCGCGTATGCCGGCTGCTAGCGTGCTGCGAACTCGAGCAACGTAATTTCGCGCGGAGCACCAGCGCGAAGAGGCATCTGTTCGCCCAGTCCTCGACTCACGTAGAGCGGTACTTTCTCGTTAGGAATGAACCCTGCGGGAAACCGTCGCGTCGCAACGTCGCTCAATGTGATCGGCGCTCCGATGGCCGGGAACGTGATCTGACCACCGTGTGTGTGGCCAGCAACAATCACGACCGGAGAGTTAGTTGCTGGCGGCTCGTAATCAGTTAACACGTCGGGGTGATGCGAGATCAGCAATATGGCGGCTGTCGTAGCCGACGGCACTTGATGCAAGGGAACTAGTTGCGCGAGTCCGCGCACCGGATCGTCGATACCCGCAACACGAAAAGTGCTTGTACGGCGCACGATGTTGTACACGCTGTTGCGGAGTACGCGAATGCCAATTGTTGCGAACTCTGATTCAACTATTTGAGCGCCGCCGTCCAAGTCGTGATTGCCAAGTACTGCGCAAACACCGTCGGGCGCCGACAACCGTGAAAGCTGCCGCGCGACACGAGGAATTACGACGCGATAGCATGCGCGCGAAACGGCTGGGATTGGGCGAACCGAGTAGCCGTAGTCTCCGCCAAGAGCGACAAGATCGGGACGCCATGAGTTAACGACATCAATTGCGTCCGAGAGAAAGCTGCCTCGTTGCCATGGCGCCAAGTGAAAGTCGCTGAGGAGCGCGACACGATAGCCTAGAAACGCTTTGTCGTGAAGCACGTGCAAGATGACGTGCTCGACCCTCGGCTTCGCGCGCATACGTTTAGGTGTCGTCGCGCGAGTACCCTAACGCGGCCGGGGGCACGCTGCCGCGTGCACTTAAAACGAGAACAACCAGTGTTACGAGATACGGTGTGGCGAGAAGGAGCTGATACGGCACGCGCCAGTCCAGCGCCTGCGCTGTGAATTGTAGAGCCATGCTTGCGCCGAACAAACAAGAACCGACAAGTACGCGCATTGGCTGCCAACGACCGAGTGCAACGATTGCGATTGCGATGTAGCCGCGACCAGCGGACATCCCTTCGACGAACGTGCCCGCTTGCGCCAAAACCAGAACTGCTCCGCTGAGTCCGGCGAGCGCACAACCGACCAGTATGGCAAGCCACCGAACGCGAACCGGATGAATTCCTGCCGCGATCGCCGCAAAGGGCGACTCACCGACGGCACGAAGCGCTAGACCTGCGTGTGTGCGATTCAGCCACCAATGCATCGAGATCGTACCAGCCAGCGCGAGATACACGACATACGGCTGTGCGAAGATGGCACTCCCGATAATCGGCAGGCTCCGGAGGCCAGGGATTTCAGTCTGCGATAGCGTCGGTAAGGTTAAAGCGATGCCCTGCTCTCCGAACAGCGTGCGGGCGAGAGTTCCTGTTAGGCCGAGCGCGAGAAGCGTGATCGCCGTCCCGGCGATGACTTGATTGATTCTGAGTGAGACGGCGAAGAGCGCGAAGAACGCGCCAATGAGCGAACCGGCTAATGCGCCGCCGAGCAACCCTGCGTCGGCACCTAACGTTTGTGCGACGAGCGCGGCGCCGAAGGCACCGGCGAGCACGCTCCCCTCGAGCCCGATGTTGATCACTCCGCTGCGCTCGATCAGTACTTCTCCAAGTGCCGCAAGCGCGAGCGGCGTGGCGGCTCGAACCGTAGACTCGAGTAGCGCAGCTATGAGATCCACGACGCTACGGCAATTACGATTGTGCGAGCCTAACGCTGCGCCAGGCACGACCGCGTAGGGCGCGCGCAGTCAGCGCGGCGAGCACGAGGAGTGCCTGGATCACCCAGACGGTCACGGAGGGTACGCTGGCCTCGCGCTGCATCGCGCTCGCACCGGCGTCCAACGCGGCGAGGAATACGGCGCTGAGAAGGACTCCCAAAGGATGCAAGCCGGCAAGCAGTGCGACCGCGATCGCTGTGAATCCGTAGCCCGGGGACAAGTTCTCGTACAGCGCGAAAGTGACGCCCAAGACTTCGATAGCCCCCGCAAGACCACATAACGCGGCCCCGGCGACAAAAACCCGAAACGCCACGGCGCTAGTGTCAATGCGCCCGGCGCTCGCAGCCGCGAGAGGGTTCGCGCCAGTCACACGCGCGTTGAAACCTCCCGCTCTGCGGCTCAACCAGAGCCATGCGGCAACTACACAGATGAGCGCGATGAAAAACCCGGCGTGCAGTCGGCTACCGCGGAGAATCACGGGGAGCTGCAGCGCGTCGGAAATGGTTGTTGACTGGGGATAAACACGAGTCGGTTCCTGCAGCGGGCCGCGCACCAAATAACTGATCACGTGCGCCGCGATGAAATTCATCATGAGCGTGGAAAGCACTTCGAAAACGCCCCAGCGACGACGGAAGAGAGCCGGTAACACTCCCCACAGCGCACCCGCAACCGCACCAGCCGTCAACGCAAGAAGCATCGTAACGCCACGCGGAAGTGCCGCGGCCATTAGCGCAACCCACGTCGATGCCGCAGCGCCGACCAGAAACTGTCCATCGCCACCGACATTGAACACACCGACACGGAACGCAAGCGCGACGGCACAGCCCATGATCAACAGCGGCGTGGCCCTAACGAGTGTGGAAGAGACGAAAGCATCGACGGATCCGAAGGCGCC
>CBQVAZ010000554.1:0-3006 GCA_967720205.1 uncultured Gemmatimonadaceae bacterium
AGGCGCCAATGGAAGTCGGCCGCCGGGCTGCGCAGCTGCAAAGCGGTGAGCTCGCGCCGGAGGATGGAATCCGCCAGCGCCGCGCGATGAGTCTCGAGCAAGAGCCGACTCAGCGTTAGGCGATGCGAGTAACACGTCGGACAGAGCGAATCGGGGAGCGTGAGCAGCGTTGCCACCGCTCGCGATGTGTCGCGCTGCGCCAATGCGAGATACGCGTCGGCCGCTCTCATCTCGAACGCCGCAAAAAGGCGCTCATAGGGAGCGTTGCTTCGCGCGCGAACGCGGGCGCGATCGGCGAAGCGCCGGATCGCCGCACGATCTGCGCGAGCGACCCAAGCTTCGCCGTCGTTTTGATCTCGCTGAGGAAACGGTCGGCGCCTAACGCGGCGGCCAGCTCTGGGTGCAACACCTTGATCGCCACCGGCCGGTCGTGTCGCAGGTCGTGCGCCAGAAAGACTGTGGCCATGCCGCCGTGCCCAAGCTCACGCTCGATCGCATAGCGGCCCGAGAGTGCGGCTGAGAGGCGAGCGGCGGATTCCGTCATGCCGTCAGCGTACAGGCTATCATCGAGGGGGACCATCGGGGTGTCGCTCACACACGGGCGGCTGCTCCGCGCTCCATGTCATCGTGGTGATGCGCCAGCCATTAGCTCGTTTGATCAGCGTGAAAATGTCGACGCCGCAGTGCGACCATTTCCCGTCGATGTACAAATCATACGGATACCAGACAACGGCGACGGGACCCGCGACTCGCACGTCGGGGCGGAAGCCGCGTTCCGTGATGACGCCCGGCGCCTGCGCCTCGCGCTGTTGTAATCGAGTGCGCATGACGTAGCGGAACTCACCGTTCCGGGTTGTCGTCGGAAAGAGCACCGCTTCGTCGACCATGAAGTCCGTAAAGCCTTTGAAGTCGCCGCGACTGATGGCGGCCAACGCGGAGTCGGCGATCGCAAGAACTCCTGCGCGCTCTGGAGAATCTTGCGCGGCTACAACCCGTGACAGCGCGACCAACACAAAGCACACGAGCGGACGGCAAAACTGCGTCATTGGACGGCTCGTTTGTGGGATGCGGCCGCAATGTGACGTTGCGCCTGACGTGCCGCCAGCCATTCGGCCACTCTCGTGACTAGCGCCTGCTGGCGCTCGACCATAAGCTCGACCAGGTCCCATCGGAAAGGAGCCGTTTTGAGGTTGTCTTCGCGCTTCTCGTTAGGCCTGGCGCTCCTCGCGCCCGTGCTCGCCGTCAAGCCCGCGGCTGGGCAAGCCAAAGCCGCCGCTCGCGTCAAACTCAGCGCCGTCATCACGACGTTCCTCGCCGACTCCGGCATGCGCACGCGCGGACTTGCGTGGACAACCGGAAACGACCTCGCCATCAAGTGGCAGACGGCCACTCCAATTCCCAACCCGGATCAGTCGGCTCGCGCGAAAGGCCTGACGCTGGCCCGGAGCGGCAGCTTCATTGGCACCGTCGGCGACAGCGTCGCGCTACCGATGGATATCACAGTGTTTGGGACGACGCTGGGACTCGCCAACGTCTGGATAAACATCTCCAACATGGAAGTCACCAGCGGCGGTCGCGGATTCATCCTCGATCGCGGGATGGTCGAAACCGCCCTCAAGAACGATGGTCTCTCGCTGCAGCCGCTCAAGTGCAGCAGGGACAAAGAAGGCGCGTCCTACGGCAATCTCGTCGACGCCGTCAAGGCGACCGGGAAAACGGCATCTGGTCTCTGGTGGATGTGGGACAGCCCACGGCAGAATCCGACGCTGAGTCTCACGATCATGTATCGCCGAGCGGACATGGCCCAGGTCGAGTGCCAGGGCTGATACCTAACGAGAGCGAGGCCTAACGAGGAGTTGCCTGCGCCATCCGTTCGCGTAGCTCGTCCAGCCAGCCGAGAACCATGACGATGCGTTGCTGATCGAGGCCGCGACGCACCATTAGGAACTCGCTGCCGTTTGCAACAACGTCGTAGTTCGTTTGACCGACGCCGCGTAAGTACACGTCGGCAAAGAGCGAATCCCGACGCAATACCGAGAATTCGGAAGTTGTGCTGATGCTGGCTGCCATGAAACGACCTGGTGCTCGGTAGAACAGCATGCGCCCATCCGCCGACCAGGCGGGCTCCACGCCACCGTTCTGAGAGACCTGATACCGCCCGCCACCCGACAGGGAAGTCACGTACACCTCGCCGACGCCGGATTGGATGGACCGGTACGCGAGCCAGCGTCCATCGGGTGACACGGCGGCTTGAGGCTGTCCACCTATCGACGGAATCGCGATAAGGCGTGACGTCGACGACTGGTCTGTGTCTGTCACCCATACTCCACCGAGACCCTCTGACACGAAGAGCTTCCCGTATGCGGGAAAGTCGACGGTGCGAAAGCGCTTGTTGGCAGCAGCAAGCGTCTCTGCCGAATCGCTTCCATCCCACGGCTGCCATCGTATTTCTTGCCCGCCCTCCGGACCGGCGCTTCCACGTCCCCATGCGATCCGCTTGCCGTCGCCTGTCCACGCCGCGCCGATGCTGCTACCGTCGCTCGTTAGGCGCGTCAGCGTGCCTAACGCAGGGTTATGCACCCAGACGTTGGCGGCACCCGATGCTTCGCGGATGACCAGCGCGAAGCGGCCACCAGTTGGAGACACGCGCGGAGTTTCGTAGCGCCCAAGGCCTGAGAGAATCTGCCGGGCGGCGCCGTTACGGCTAACGCGCACCAGCTGGCTGCCGGTCACCTGAACGAATACGAGCGTCCCCGTGGGCGACACGGCGATCTGCGCGGCCCCGCCGGCTCGCACGACCACGCCTTCCAGCACTGTTACCGGCGGGCCAGTCACGCGTAATCGTTCGACGTCGAACGGAACTGCTGAGACAGAGCCAGTCTCAATTCGACTGAAGAGGATGTGCCCTGTGGCGACATAGCGCGGGTTCCAACCACGAACCCCAAGGTGCACGACCCGTCCGTCACTGAATCGAACCGCTGCCAACTCCGGATCCAAGGCGGTGTC
>CBQVAZ010000555.1:0-3004 GCA_967720205.1 uncultured Gemmatimonadaceae bacterium
AACCCACAGGCGCCACGTCGCCGTGGCACTGTCGTGATCAACATCCCGCTATGACCGGCCTGCGTAGATACTCTCGTCTACTTTGCGTCGTTATGCTGGCAGTTGTCGCGGCGACGTGCCGCTCGCTCACCGACGCGAACGGTGAAGCGCGCAGCTTCACGGTCGTTCTCGCCAACGTCGCACAACAAGCGAGTGGCGCCGTGGCTCCGCCGTTCGTTTCTGTCGTCGACAGTGTGCATCTGGTTGTGACGTCGCCATCCGGCGCGACGCTGTTCACCGGAGGGCAGCGGCTGCAGCGGAATCAGATGTCCGTTTCGCTGCCAGTCGAGCTGAGCGTCGATGCGGCCACGTTCAAGGCGCAGATCCTGAGCTCGAACCGAACCGTATTGTTCGAGGGCGATACGACGCTCACGTTCGAGCCTAACGATTTCACGGTCGTCGTACCAATGCCGGCGCGGCGACCGGTTCTGGTAGCGACACCTGATACTGCGCGCGCCGTGTTCGACAGCGCGGTGACCCGTGGCGCACTCGCTATTCACAACCGAGGAAGCGGTTCGCTCGTGTGGAGCGTCGTCGTCGACCCAGCGTTCGCGCAGTGCGGACAGGCATGTCGGGTCGCGCCGAGCAGCGGGGCGATTCCCGCCGGGAAATCGGACACGCTGCGGATCTCGATTTCGTCTGCACCGCCGTTCGCGCGCGTTTTCTCTTTCGTGCTTCGATCCTCAGAAGGTGACGTCTCCGTTCAGTGGCAGCTGTCGCCGTCGCCTGTTGTCTCCGTCGCGCTGTCGTCCACGGACGTCTTCTTGCACGCAAGGCAGTCGCAGCAGCTCGCGAGCACGGTGCAGGTCAACGGCACAACATCGAAAGCAGTACTATGGTCCACGTCGAACCGTATCGTGGCGACTGTCTCAGCGACTGGGGTAACGACGGGAGTGTCTCCAGGGCTCGCAACAATCACCGCTATGTCAGCGGTCGATTCGACGAAGAAAGCGACGGCACTTGTGCGGGTGTTCGATCTGGCACAGACGTTTCCGTTCCGTTGGACTGTAACCGAACCGGCTCAGCCAGTCACCGTTAGGCGCGACGACAGCGCCCCCGGCATTCACAGCGTGACGCTTCGAGCCACGGGACTCGCACAGACGGTCCCCTTTCCACTGGCGACGATCAGCCGCACGGAATTCTGGGTCCAGCTACCCGGCGCTGACTGGTACTTCGTGGGCCAGACTACCAGTGCTACGCCCGACACCACCGGCAGAGGCTGGACGTTCTCGACGTCGTGGAACCCCCAAGGACCCGACGGCAGATTCACCAATCCGTCGTCGAACCGGCTATACCTCGTCGCGATCGCCATCTCCACGGCCGGCGTCGTGTATTCCACGCCGATCAACCCGAATGTCACTGTCACGGTACCGTGATCGCTCGGCGCGCCTAACGTTTGCGGCGGGCCTCGGCTTCGATCTCGCTATTGTCGTCACTGCGCCCGGCAGCTCGAGGAACTAGGCACCGAGCCCGCACGCATCGAGCGATTCAAGACGGCCGACGGTCGAATTCTTGAACGCGCCCTCGGCTTCGCAATGGTTTTCGCGGCTGGCCGAGCGTCCCCGACTACCGTGGTGTTCGCTGGCGAAGGCGACATGGTGCTGCTCGGTGAGCTCGCCCTCAATGGACTGAACCTGCGCGTTGATCTGGCCCGCGGGGAGCTGGTTCCAGCGGGTCCGATACCGGTGGCGATCACAAGAGCAGCCTAACGCGGCGGCTATTCGGCGCGAAGTGCCACGAGGGGATCGACCCTCGTCGCACGTAGCCCCGGAATGACGCTCGCCAGCAACGCGAAGAACGCAATGAAAGCGGCGGCGACCCAATAGGCGAGAGGCTCCCGTGCCGACGTCTCGAACAGCAGCGGCTGCAGGCGTGTAGACAACCCTAACGCCGCCACTGCGCCGATGGCAACGCCGCCGAGCGCGATGCCAATGCTGCCTAACAATACGGAGCGCAGCACCGCTGCGCGCGACGCACCTAACGCGGACCGGATTCCCAGCTCGCGCGTCCTTCGTCGCACCGAGAACGAGAGCACGCCATACACCCCAACGGCCGCGATCAAAAGGCTCAGCGCGCCGAACGCGGAGAACATCGACGCGCCCAAACGCCAAGACCGCGCTTCCGGTGCGATGAGCCCCTCGTACGGCTCGATTCTCACGTACGGCAGGTTCGGTCGCATCGCCAGCAACTCGCGCCGGATTGCGCCGATCATCGCCTCGGGCCGCCCGCTCACGCGCATGAGCAATGTCTCTGGAACAGGCAGCGTGTCCGACGACTCCAGCGGCATGAAGAAGGCCATGAATGGATCCTCGCGCAGGGATTGGCGATGCAAGTCGGCCACGACTCCGATCACGCGAGCACACGGCAGTTGGAAGATCGAGACGCACTGCTCCAGCGGATCTTTATTCGGCCACAGCGTGCTCACCATCCGCTGCGTCACGACGGCGACTGGCGGTGCCTCCGGACGATCCTCGTTAGGCTCGATGAGACGACCGCGCAGGAGCCGCGGCTGCAGCGCCTCCATCGCACCGTAACCAACCCTCACTAAGAACGGTCCGCCGCCAGAAAGATGCGGCACGCTATCGACGCCTGGCGAACGCACAGACACTCCATAACTCGACATGAAGGGAGCGCCCGCCACCGTGCCTACAGCCTCCACACCTGGAAGCACACGGAGTCGCTCGGCCGCGGCACGATAAAACGCCGCGACCTCCCGCTTGGACGTACCCACCTGGTCGAGACTTGCAGCGACTCTGAGCATCTGCTGCGGCTGGAACCCGAGATCCACGTTCTGCACTCGGTCCAAGCTGCGCACGAAGAGCCCGGCGCCAACGAGGAGCACAGTCGTTAGGCTCATCTGCAGCAGCAGCAAGCCACCGAGCCAGCGCCGCGGCTGCCCGATGCTCCCGCGTCCTGCGCCATGCAGCTCCGCCGCGACGTCTGTCTTGGTGCCGCGTATGAGAGG
>CBQVAZ010000556.1:0-2989 GCA_967720205.1 uncultured Gemmatimonadaceae bacterium
ATCGAGCGACTCCACACGATCGGTCAATTCGCTGAGCGGAAGCGCCAGCACCGATTTGGCCGCCGAAGTTCGAAAGCGAATCCCGACAATGTCTGTCGCGACACCGGCGCGCAGCGTGATGGGCGCGGTCAACTGTCCCGATAACAGCGCACGCGACTGAACGTGCTGGCCATCTGCCTCGATGCGATAGAACGGATCCGCAAGATGCAGGATGATCTCGAGCCGTCCATCGGGAACGACTACCTGCGGCTCGGCGCCGAGTGAGTCGCCGCTCAGGAACCAGAAACAGCGGATGAGCGAATCCAGCGGCGGCGTCGCCCGGATCTCGGCGTAGTTGAGCATCAGGGGAGGGGCGTGTTGTTGAAGACGAAGGCGTTGAGGAATTCGCGGGCAACCGGCGAGTCCAGCAACGCACCAGCACCAAGTCGATACGGCGCGCTCAGCTGCTCATTGTTGGCCAGCACGACGAACGTGAGCCCGCGTTCGGGGACCTTGATAATGAGAGACGAGATGGCCGTCCAGAGGCCGTACGCCCAGACGACGCGCACGTCCTGATACACCTGCGAGAAGCAGCCTAACGCGTAGGGAAGTTCGCCGCGCGAACTCCGTGTGGGTGCATACATCTGCGTGCGCGCGCCTGCGCTCAAGATCGTCCCGGTATCGAGCGCGAGAGAAAAACGAGCGACGTCAGCCGACGTTGAAATGAGACCGGCCGCCGTGCTGAACAAGCCGGGATAGCGCGATGCGGTCGCCGCGCCATTGGACAGAGTATACGGCTTGGCCATCGAAGCGCGATAACCCGCTGCATCCAGACCACTGTGCTGGAAAGCAGCCGCATCCTCCACGTTAGGCGCCGTCCGCGAAAGCGCGAGCGGCTTGATGATCCATGCATTCACCAGGTCCGCGAACGTGCGACCGGAACCTTGACGGATCACCTGATCCAGCAGCGCGAAACGATCGCCGTCGTAACTGAACGTTTCACCCGGAACCGCACCACCAGATGTCATCGACATGAGATGTCGCACGCGCACACCGGCGAGCTGCACGCCGTACTTGGAGACAGGATCGTCCAGCGAGATCACACCCGAGTCGGCGAGTCGCAATAGCACAACAGCCGCGAACATCTTCGTCAACGAAGCGAGATGAAACGCTGTCGTATCCTTAACGGGTGCGTTGGCGCTCAGATCGGCGAGCCCGAACGGCTTTTGCCAGGCGATACGACCATTGCTGGCGATCGCCGCTGACATGCCGGGGATCCTGAGCCTAACGCGAAGCGTGTCGAGCCGCGCCTCGAATTCGGAAATGCTCTTCGCGTAGCCGGGAAGTCCCGTGACTTGGTTTGTTCCCTCTGAGCACGCTGCAACAGCGATTGCAACGACGGCGCACAAGACAACGCGCTTCAGTCTTCCTCCCTGCCCGCAACCTTGCGCCCGATATCCACGGCCTTGAACCCCTGCTCACCCCAGCCGATCACAAAAACGCTGAAGCCCTGCTTCATGCGCATCTCGATGTCGTTGGCGTTGGCCGGATACCCGCACGGCACATTGAACTCCTTGCACGCGGCGAGCACCTGCTGAATCGCGCCTTCCCATCCTTTCTCGTCGAGCACGCGCTGGCCGTTCGCGTCAGTCGTCGAAAAAACGCCGCGCAGCGTTCCGGCGCCGGGGAAGAGCACGCCGATCCCTTTCACGGCCGCGATCTCGCGCACCTTCGCCAAACCAGCCTTGCTTTCCACGATCGTGAAGTTGACCAATTCGCCGTTAGGGTTGAGCGGCCAGACGTCGGCCTTCTCGCGATATTCCTTTTCGCTCATCCCCCAGATCGCGGGAGCATTGCCGATATCGTCAGGGCGTGTGCCGCCTTTGGACTTGAAGCGCATCGCGGCGAGACCCGCTTTTACTTCATCCGCGCTTTCAACGGTCACGAACACAATCCCGCTGACGCCGAGGTTGAGTTGACGGCTGATGCGATCGGTGGCTTTGGCGACGTCGGGCGCGATCTCCGGCGTCTTTACAATCACAGGATGATGCAGGCGAAGGAACGGCGACTTCTGCACCGTGCCCGCGCTCTCGAGTCCCTTCATGAACTCGGCGAACGTCGGGAAGGCAGCGTCGTAGTTCCCCTCCATGCTGCCGTCGAAGACGTAGTCGCCGGTCTTGTTGCCTAACGCCTCGAGGGCCAGCTCGGCCGGCGTCTTTGTCGGTGCCGCCGTGGCGGGTGCAGCCTCGCCGGCGCGAACGCGGCGATTGGCGGGGGCGTAGAGGCCGAAAACTGGCTGCTTTTTCTCGAGAAGCTCGACGATTGGGTTGAGCCGAGCCGGGCGCTGCGCTCGGACAGGAGAGGCGAGCAGCGCGAGGGACGAAATCGCGAGCATCAGTGGGATTCGCACTTAATCAGCTCCGACAATGGCAACGCTGAAATGAGAGGCGCGCGCTCGGCCAGAGCAAGAGCGTCGACGACGTCATGAGTTAAGGAGAAGGACGTTAAGCGGTCCCTAGTTCGCGAGCGTTAAGGTCGTCAACTGCGTCAAACCGTTTACGTCGTTGACGTCTTGACGCTATTTCAGACATACCGCCTAACGCTTTTGCATCTTAACCCATGACGCGGTCGACGTGGTTGCACTTTATTTGAGCTTGACGCGCACCGGAAGTTCGCCCGGCTTGAAGTTGCCCTAGCCTACCTCGACTTCGTTCGGCCGAGCCTTACCGTCGATCATGAGCATGAGGCGCAGACCCGTCGCGCCGTCCGTGACTTTCACATCGACGCCATCGAGATCGTCGTTCGTATTCGTCAGCCACAGGACAGTGCGCTCGTCCTCCTGCTCGATCTTGTCGAGATCGCGCTCCGCGACGACCGGCGCTCGGCCGGGTCTCGTGCCGACGATGTGTCCGCGCGGCCCCCTGACGACGTGCGGCGCCACGCCTGGGCGAATCACTTTGCGCTCCTCGTCCACGTCGATGCGCTTGAAGGACTTGATGTCGCCGCCCTC
>CBQVAZ010000557.1:0-2988 GCA_967720205.1 uncultured Gemmatimonadaceae bacterium
CAGGAGCACGTGTTTACGGTGGTGCCTAACGCGGAGCTCGTGGCTGTCAACGACGGATCCCGCGACCAGACTGGCGCCATTCTCGACGACCTCGCCGCGAAGGACTCGCGAGTTCAGCCAGTGCACAAGCAGAACGGCGGCCACGGTCCCGCGCTGATCACAGGGCTCGCTGCTGCTCAGGGCGAGTACATCTTCCTCATCGACAGCGACAATCAGATCCCGCTCGAATCGTTCGCCGACCTCTGGCGCCACGTGCAGAACGGCCATGACGCCGCTTTCGGCGTGCGCAAAGTGCGTAACGACGCGCGGCTGCGGCGCGTCCTCACGAGAGTGATTCGCGTATCGCTTACGATGCTCTTCGGCGTCCGCCTGCGGGACGCCAACATTCCGTTCAAGCTCTTCCGCCGCAAGCTGTGGCGCGACGCGGAGCGGCTGATTCCGTCCGACACCCTCGCGCCTTCGATTTTCTTCGCCATATATGCGCGGCGCCGTGGCGCAAAAATCGCATTCGTCGACGTGGAGCATCGTGACCGCACGACGGGCGAAGTGTCCATCAAGCGCTGGAAGCTCATCAAGTTTTGCGCGCGCGCTCTACGACAATTGCTGGCCTTTCGCACCGCCCTCAACACTGCATGAAGTCTGAACCGCGGATTCTGATCATCGGCGCCGGTCCAACCGGCGTGAGCGCCGCGTGGCGTCTCAACGAGCACGGTCATCGCAATTGGCGCCTCGTCGAAGCGACGGGCGAAGCTGGTGGTCTCGCATCGTCAGTCGTGGACGACGCCGGATTCACCTGGGACCTGGGCGGCCACGTCCTTTTCTCGCATTGGAAGTATTTCGACAAGCTCATGCGCGAGGCGTTAGGTGATGCCTGGGTTGAGCACGAGCGCGAAGCCTGGGTCTGGATGCGCAGTCGCTGGATTCCGTACCCGTTCCAGAACAACATCTGGCGGCTTCCACCTAACGATTTGGTCGCCTGTCTCGAAGGACTCGTCGAGAATCAAAAGAACGGCGCGCACGCGTCTCGTCCCGCGAACTTCGCCGAATGGCTGCAGCGCTCCTTCGGCCGCGGACTTTGCGATGTGTTCATGCATCCATACAACAACAAGGTTTGGGCCTATCCGCCCGATCGTCTCGGTGTCGGCTGGATGGGTGAGCGCGTCGCCACCGTCGACCTCGCGCGCGTGCTGCGCAACCTCGTCTATCAAAAGGACGAAGTCAGCTGGGGGCCTAACGCCACCTTCCGCTTCCCATTGCACGGCGGAACCGGCGCGATCTGGCGCTCGCTCGCGGCCAAGCTCCCGGCGGAACGCCTAACGTTCGACACGAAGGTCATGGCAGTCGACACGAGCGCCAAGCGCGTCGACTTCGCCGACGGCAGCAGCGAGTCGTACGACTACCTCATTTCCAGCATGGCACTGGATCAGCTGCTCTGCGTTCTCACGGACGCACCCGAGCTAACGGAGCTGGCCGATCGCTTCGTCTACTCGGCGAGTCACATCATCGGCGTCGGCTTCGAAGGCCAGCCGCCGAGCGACCTGCGAACGAAGTGCTGGATGTACTTCCCCGAGCCCGACGTTCCCTTCTATCGCGCCACGGTTTTCAGCAACTACTCCCCGAACAACGTCGCACGACCGGGGGAGCAGTGGTCCCTTATGGCCGAGGTGAGCGAATCGCCGGGTAAGCCAGTCGACGCGGCGCGCGTCATCGACGAGGTGGTCCAGGGCTTCAAGCGCTCGGGCTTCATCGACGATCGCACTGTAATCGCGACGCGGTGGCATCGCCGTCTGCCGCGCGGTTATCCCACACCCTGGTTGGAGCGCGATGACGTGCTCGGCGCTGTCGTCCCGAAGCTCGAGGAACGTGGGATACTGAGTCGCGGACGCTTCGGTGCCTGGCGCTACGAGGTTTCTAACCAGGACCACTCGTCGCTCCAGGGCGTCGAGGCCGTCGATCGCATTTTGTTAGGCGCGCGGGAGACGACGGTGACCGGCCGCATGGACGTCGAGCCGCCAACGGTGGAGCCCGCCGCGCACTGAACAGACCAAAGCTCTCAGACGCCAGCTTAAAAGGTTGAAGCTGACAGAAAGGGCGTTTGTTTGCCGGCGACGCCGTCACAGACGGCTTCTGACTGTCATCTGGTAGCTGACAGCTTTCGTTAGATCAGTCAGATTAGCCAGCGGATCGCAAGCGTCGAGCGTAGACCGTTGGCTGTCCCGCATAATCGCTCCCAGAGGCCTCAATGACCGTCCTCCGTCCCCGCACTGTGCGCGCCGTGCTCTGCGCGCTCACCGCTGTCGTTCTCGTCGCACTCCCCGTCTTCGCTCAAAACACCGCCGCGCGGCTGAGCAACGACGAGGTGATCAAGAGTGAGCTGTTCGTGCGCCCACCAGATCCGGTAAGCTCGGCGATCCTCGCCCCGCGCCATCTCAATGTGTCGGTCAACAACCTTTCGGCTGATCGCATGTGGTTCATCAACGAGATCGGCGACGGGCCCGTGACGATGGACGTCTTTTCGAAGCCGTTCCATGAGCTGGGCGGCCTGTTCATCGACTTTAAGGCGAACAGAAATCGGACCCTAACGATTCGCAACAACGTCTCGCTGCAGCTCATCTCTGCAACGAACGGAAACAAAGTCACCGTTCAGGTGCCGGCCGGCGCTCGTGTCTCGAACGCGACGTGGAGCCCGGACGGCAAGGCCGTCGCGTACTTCGTGCACTCGCCGGACGCGACGCACATCTACGTCTCTGACCTCGCGGGCAAGTCGACGCAGGTGACGAAGACGCCGGTGCTCGCGACGCTCGTCACGAACTTTGACTGGACGGCGAACGGCGGACAGATCGCGACAATCCTCATTCCCGCGAATCGCGCCGCGATGCCGACGCCTCCGGTGGTTCCGCCGGGCCCGCGAGTGAAGCTCGCCGAGGAGAGCGACAAGAATCGGCTGCGAACGTATCAGAGCTTGATGGCGACGCCGTACGATCAGGC
>CBQVAZ010000558.1:0-2984 GCA_967720205.1 uncultured Gemmatimonadaceae bacterium
TTCAGGTCTTCGCGCTTGAGCCAAACGTTGGCGCCGACGTGCTCTGAAAGGCGCGGCGCATCCGTCAGGGGGCTCGGCCGCCCGACATAGTCCCTCAGAAGACCATCGAAATCGCGATGGAAATCGGGGTCGGACCACGCCGTGTTGAAAGCCTCATCCAGCTCATCGAGCGCCGGAATGAGGGTCTCAGGAACGTATCGGCCGCCGAATCGACCGAAGCGATAGGCCGCCGTTGGATCGGCGGTCACCGGCTCATTGCTCCAGCCCCAACCGCCCTTACAAACGCGCGCATGAGCGCTTCGTCTTTGACCCCAACCGACTGTTCGACTCCAGAGGAGACGTCGACGACACTCGGCGCGAACAGTTCGATCGCCAGCCCGACGTTCTCCGGCGTTAGCCCGCCCGCCAGAACGAGTCGCGGGATCGAGTGATGCTTGAGCTGCGAGGCGACGGCCTCCCAGGCGAACGGTCGTCCACCGCCACCAAGGGGCGCGCCGTTCTCGGGCCGCGCGTCAAGCAGCACGCGGTCGGCGACGCTCGCGATCTCGTCGAGATCCTCGGGTAGTTGCTCGCCTTCGATGCGTCGCGTCGCCCAAATCTCTCCGTCGAAGGAATCGCGCAGATTGCGGACATCCGACGGTTTTGGATCAGCATGTAGTTGAATGACGTCCAGCCCGACCTGAGCTGCCGTCGCGAGGATTTCGAGCGCCGAAGCGGCGCCGAATACGCCCACTCGACCCGGAGGATCGCGCAATTCGGCGAGCGGTCTGAAGATGGCGCTCGCTCGTACAGCGTCCACGCGCCGCTGGCTCTCCGCGAACACGACGCCGAGGAATCGGGCACCCAGCGACGCACCTAAACGCGCGTCTGCTGGGCGAGTGAGCCCGCAGAATTTCACGCTAGCGGTCACGCACGTCCTCTCGAGCAACGCCCGTCAGGGCGCGAACAGCAAGCACCGGATTGTCGGCTCGCGACAACGCCGAACCGACAAGCACAGCGTCGGCTCCGACGCGCGCGAGCTTCTCCACGTCCGAGCGGCTGCCGATGCCGCTTTCAGCGACTGCGCAGATGCCCCGCGGAATTCGCGGCAGCAGTTCTGTCACGACAGTAGGGTCTACTTCGAGGGTCTCGAGGTCGCGAGCGTTCACACCGATGCATGACGCTCCCTGGTCGATCGCCCAGAGCAGCTCTTCGGCAGTATGCACCTCGACGAGACACTCCAGGCTGAGGGCGCGAGCTTCGTTGAGCATCGTCTTGAGCCCGATTGCACCTAACGCGCGCGCGATGAGCAGCGCCGCCGAGGCGCCAGCGACTTTCGCCTCGTACAGCTGCAGCGGATGCACGTGAAAGTCTTTGCGGAGCAGCGGGACGTTGACCGACACGTGTGCCCGAGCGAGTGCCAAGTCCGCGAGGGAACCTCCGAATTCGGACTCCTCGGTTAGAACCGAAAGCGCGGCCGCGCCACCTTCCTCGTATTCGCGTACACGGCGGCCGACATCGAGATCTTCGCGCAGGACCCCTTGTGACGGAGAGCGCCGCTTCACTTCAGCGATCACGCCGACGTCGATCCCTTCTTTCAATGCTGCCTGAAACGGCGGCTGCTGGGTGGCGCGACCGGCAGCGGCACGCAGCTCGGCTTGAAGAGGCATCAACGACTTGGCAACGCGCTGCCGCGCGGCGGCGACCAGGCGACTCAAGGCTCCCCCACCGGTGCCCCCGGTCGGACGCACGTCAGTACTCCGCGCTTGCACTTCGGCTCCTGTTCGGATAATGTAGCTTCGGTTCTTGTTCGGGCGGCAGTCTGATCTGCTCCCGGTGTTTCCCGATCCCTATTCCCGACCCCGCCAATGACTCTCACCAAACGCCAGCGGGAGATCCTCGATTACCTCCAGACGTACGCCATCGATCATGGCTACGCACCGAGCTTCGAGGAGATTGCCAAGCGATTCCGTTATAACTCGCTGGCAACGGTTCACGAGCATCTCAGCAATCTCGAGCGGAAGGGATACATCCGGCGCTCGTACAACGAAAGTCGAGCGATCGAAATCTTACCGTCGGACGTATTTCCGCGCGCAGTGCAGTTGCCCTTGTTAGGTGCCGTCGCGGCGGGGTCGCCTATCGAGGTCGCCGAGACTCGCGAGTCGATCTCGGTGCCGCAGGAGCTCGTGCGCCGCGGCGACGATCACTACGTGCTGCGCGTGCGCGGGCAGTCGATGATCGACGAGCACATCCGTGATGGCGATTTTGTTGTGGTCAAGAGCGGACGCGGCGCAGACAACGGCGAAATGGTGATCGCCTTGATCGACGGCAACAGCGCGACGCTCAAGCGCTTCTATCGCGAGCGCGACGGCCGCATTCGGCTACAGCCGGCGAATCCAGACATGGCACCCATCTATGTGCACGAGAACGACGTGACAATCCAAGGCGTTGTAGTGGGAGTTATTCGTCGCTACTAGAGGCGCGACGTAGGCGCTCATTCAAAACAAATAGCTTTGCGTAATCAGTCCTCGGTGCAGAGTCTTCAGAATTGGGTGCTTTGTTTTCAAATTCTGAAAGCTCCGCACGCAAGACTGACGACACAGAGCTATTTGTTTTGTCCTGTTTTCTTGCCTAACGTCTGCGCACGAGCATCTCTTCACCGATGTCGGTGCCAGTGAACTTTTTTGCCTCGGCAGCGTTCGCGCCGAAGAGCGTGTCGCCAAGAATGGTGTAGCGAACCGGGACCATCCCACCCTGCACGAGCGACCGCAGGTTGAGCGTCACGCCCATGATGCGATACGTGCCGCTGTCGGGGGATACCGGCTGGTGACCTTTCTTCGTGAGAATGTCTCGCGTTTTGATCCAGGTGCCGCTTGGCCTCAGTGTGAGCACGTCCTTCACGTAGTAGCCATCACCGCGGAACTCTGACACATATTCGCCGGTGACTTTCTCGCGCGTCTTGTCCTCCTCGCTCTTGCAGGACAACAGGAACGCGACGAGCAAAG
>CBQVAZ010000559.1:0-2978 GCA_967720205.1 uncultured Gemmatimonadaceae bacterium
AACAATTCCTCCCACTGCGCCAGCCAGCCTGACGTGCGCGCGACGGCGAAGAGTACCGTGAAGTAGTCCGTCGGGAACTTCATCGCGCGATAGATCAGCCCCGTGTAGAAATCCACGTTAGGGTACAGCTTGCGCGAGACGAAGTAGTCATCGGAGAGCGCGACACGCTCCAGCTCCAGTGCGATCTCGAGGTCCTTGTCCATCCCAGTGACCTCGAAGACCTCGTAGGCGAGCTTCTTCACGATCTTCGCGCGCGGGTCATAGCTCTTGTACACGCGATGACCGAAGCCCATGAGGCGCTGCCCCTTCCCGCCTTTCACCTCGTCGATGAATGCAGGGACGTTCTTCGGATGCCCGATCTCTTCGATCATGCGGAGCACCTGCTCGTTCGCGCCGCCGTGCAGCGGTCCATACAGCGCTTCAATTCCGGCCGCGATCGCACTGAACGGATCCACGTGCGACGAGCCGACTGACCGCACCGCATTCGTCGAGCAGTTCTGTTCATGATCAGCGTGCAGAATGAACAGAACTTCGATGGCTTTCACGAACGTCGGACTCGCCTGGTACTTTGGCTCGGACATCCGAGCGATCATCGAGAGGAAGTTCTCGCAGTACGACAGGTCGTTGTCGGGATACACGAAGGGGAGTCCCTTCGCGTGGCGATAACAGAACGCGGCGAGCGTCGGCAGTTTGGCGAGCAGGCGGATGATCGAGATGTAGCGCTGCTCCGGATCATGGATCGCTTTCGCTTCCGGATAGAACGACGAAAGAGCGGCGACGGCGCTCGCGAGCATCGCCATCGGATGCGCGTCATAACGGAAGCCCATCAAAAAGCGCTTGATGTTCTCGTGCACGTACGTGTGGTACGTGATGTCGTGCACCCATTTGTCGTACTCGGTCTGCGACGGCAGCTCGCCTTTGCGCAGCAACCACGCGACTTCGAGGAACGTCGCGCCTTCGGCTAATTGCTCGATTGGGTAGCCACGATACCTCAGGATTCCGACGTCGCCGTCGATGAACGTGATCGCGCTGCGACATGACGCGGTGTTCATGAACGCGGGGTCGTACGTCATTAAACCAAAGTCCTTGTCGTCGACTTTGATCTGACGCAGATCCATCGCGCGAATGGCGCCCTCGCTAATCGCGATCGTGTATGTCTTGCCGGTGCGTGAGTCGCGAACCTCGAGTGTGTCAGCGCTCGCCGGCGTCTTGCCGCTTGTCATCCCCGCGGTCCCCTGAGTCTTCTCTGTTGTTGTCATGTTTGGCGCTCGCGAAACGTAGTAAGCGCGCCCTTGAGTTGGCATTGTCGGCGCTACTCACTGTGCTAACGTTCCGCGCCTCAGATCGGTTTTGTTGTTCGTGTGATAAGACCTCTCCATTGCACATTCCGTGACTGAATCACTCGACCCTACTCGATTCGTCCTGATACTGCTGGCCGCGTTCGCTGGCGGCGCAGTGAATTCGATCGCGGGCGGTGGGACTTTGCTCACATTTCCAGCCTTGCTCGGGCTCGGTGTGCGCCCGATCGTCGCCAATGCGACGAGCACGGTGGCGCTATGGCCGGGGGCGCTCGCGAGCATCTGGGGATATCGCGGCGAGCTAACCGGTGCGCGCGAATGGGCGAAGCGCTGGGCGATCCCGAGTTTGCTCGGTGGATTGGCCGGCGCCGGTTTGCTGTTGATCACACCACCGGAGCGATTCGACGCCATTGTGCCGTGGCTCGTCATCGCGGCGACGGTTCTCTTCACAGTCCAGCAACCTGTGATGCGTGCCTTGCGACGAGGCCGTCCCGCGCCAAGCGTCGATCCAGTGGAGCCTGACCCTGCGGCGCGACGAGCCCCCGGCGGCGCGCTCGCGTATCAGTTCGCTGTCGCTGTGTATGGCGGCTATTTCGGCGCGGGCATTGGGATCCTCATGCTGGCCGTGCTGGGCTACCTCGGCTTCAGCAACATCCACCGCATGAATGGCCTCAAGAACTGGGGCGGATTGTGCATCAACGCGGCCGCGGCGATCACCTTCGCGCTTTCCAGCCTCGTGCACTGGCCCGTGGCCCTCGCAATGGCGTTAGGCGCGGTTTCCGGCGGCTACTTCGGCTCGCGCACCGCGCAGCGCGTTCCGCAACGCTACGTTAGGCATGCGATCACGCTGATCGGCTTCGCCAGCGGCATCTGGCTCTTCTTCCGCGACTGACGTGCACGACGATCTGCTCTTCGAGCGGCGCGGCGCTGTCGCGCTCATCACCTTCAACCGCCCAGCGGTGCTCAACGCGCTGCGTGGTGAAACGGTCGTCGCCTTGCACGAGGTGCTGCACGCCGTTGAACAGGACGCCGGGCTTCGCGCCGTCGTGCTCACCGGCAACGGGCGCGCTTTCAGCACGGGGCGCGACCTCAAGGAAGAGGACGCCCTGACCGCGACGTCGGTCGTGCGAGACGCTGTCCTCGCCACGATCGAACAGTATCAGGAGCTCACGCGGCGCCTAACGCGCATGAACAAAGTCGTGATCAGCGCGCTCAACGGCGTCGCGGTCGGCATCGGCGCGGAGCTGGCGACGGCGTCGGATATTCGGCTCGCCTCGCCAGAGGCACGCATCGTCTTTCCCGAAGTGCGCCGCGCGCTCTTTCTCACGAACGGTGTGCTGTATCGCCTGCCGCGCATCGTCGGCCTCGGTCGCGCTGCGGACTGGATACTGAGCGGCAGAATTGTCGAAGCCGGCGAGTTGCTGTCGTCCGGCTTTGTCTCACGCATCGTCGCGAGCGATCACCTCGTCGCTAGCGCGCTGGAGGCAGCAGAGACGATAGCCGCAAACGCGCCACTTTCCCTGCGCCTCGCGAAGGAGCTACTCGGCCGAGCCTATGAAGTGGACCTCGAGATGATGCTCGACCTCGAGCGCGACGCGCTCGCAGACTGCATCGAGACCGAGGACTATCGCGAGGGAATGACTGCGTTCTTGGAGAAGCGAGAGCCGAACTACGAACGAG
>CBQVAZ010000560.1:0-2968 GCA_967720205.1 uncultured Gemmatimonadaceae bacterium
CATCATCGCGTGGAAATCGGCGGCACGTGGATCGCCCCCGCGTGGCAGCGAACGCGCGCGAACACCGAGGCCAAATACCTCATGCTGCGTCACGCGTTCGAAGCATGGAAATGCATGCGTGTGGAGCTCAAGACGCACGCGCAGAACGCGAAATCACGCGCGGCGATCCTGCGAATCGGCGCCATCGAGGAAGGGACGCTGCGCAAGCATTTGCTGCAGGCGGACGGCTCGGTCCGCGACAGCGTCTATTTCAGCATTCTTGACGACGAATGGCCTAACGTGAAGTTGAAGCTCGAGGCGATGCTTGTCGATTAGCTCGGCGGAACGGCGCGATCCCAAACACGCACTTCATCATACAGTCCGTTCGGTATGATCGAACCGCTGAGGTCACGCGACCCGATGTACATGAACTGGTCAGGCCGCTCGGCCGGCACAGGCTGCGGCCCTCGCGAGACCTGGCCACTGAGGCGCAGCTCATTGCCGTTGATGTAGAGGTGCAGGTTTTGCTCGCCGGCCGCTACGCCGAAGTCCCACGTTAGGCGAATCAGTAGCCAATCCCCCGCCTTCCAGCTGTAATCTGTGGCGGCGACGTCGTGCTCCCAGCGCACACCGTTCGCGTCGTAGAAGATCAGGAAGATGCCGTTGTTATTCGAGCTATTGTGCTTGCCGAGGTGGAGGGCACCGGGCGCGCTGCCGCCTGTACTCAGCCAGTTCCCTGTCCCGACGATCGTGTACTTGTTGTTGTCGTTGTTGTTGTAGGCCGGCCGATACCAGAACTCGATCGTTCCGCGATCCAATTCCACGTTCTGCTTTTGGCCGTCAGTCTGGCGGTAGAGAATACGCTCACCAACAGCGTCCGCGTGCAGCCCGGAGCCGACGCGCGCGGCGACGAAGTCATTGGTTGGTGTGGTGCTTATGAGCGCGCCGGAACCTGTTCCGGTTTGCGGCGACATCACAGCGCCCTGATTGTCCAGCGTCGTGTAGAGCATCAGCGTCGCGCTCGAGCCAGACGGTGGCGGCGGCGGCGGATTTACAGATGCACTCGGCGATGTGCTTGCTGCACACGCCAATGCCATAAGACTCAGGAGTGTGGATTTCATATGAAGGTGGTTCAGTTCAAGAAGCATGCGCTCGTTACTACCCAATTAGGGACGACGGGTCTCCGCCACGAGCAAACGTTTTTCGCCTTCCAATCCGAGCCCATCCGTTGCGACATACCTTGTCAACTGGTGGCCGAGGCACAAGGCTAATTGAGCGAAAGTGCGCCCAGGAAGACACTTATGACGACGAACCTCCTCTACACGCTGCTGCGGGGCGTTGGCCTCGCGGTAATCTCGGTCACGCTCGAGGCCCAGACGCCGCCGATCGATGCGGACGACATCGCAGGCACTGTGACCGGACCAGGCGGCCCTGAGGCGGGCGTCTGGGTAATCGCGGAAACCAGCGATCTCGCCACCAAGTTTGTGCGCATCGTGGTCACGGACGATCGCGGCCGCTATCTCATTCCGGACCTGCCTAACGCGCGGTACCAAGTGTGGGTACGCGGTTACGGCTTGATCGACTCTCCAAAAGTACAATCGGGCCCTGGAAAGACGCTCAATCTCACCGCGGTCGCCGCACCTAACGCGCGAACGGCCGCGGCCTACTACCCGGCCGGGTACTGGTTCTCGCTATTGCGAGCCCCTGACGCCAAGGAGTTCCCAGGCACGGGACCCGACGGTAACGGCATCGCGCCGACCATACGGAGCCAAGCCGAGTGGCTCGCGCGTGTCAAATCAACTGGCTGCATGGCGTGTCACCAGCTCGGTGGCAAGGCAACACGAGAGATTCCTGCCGCGTTAGGCAACTTCCCATCGACAGTCGCCGCGTGGGAGCGCCGTATTCAATCGGGGCAAGCCGGCGGCCAGATGAGTGGGGGACTCAATCAACTCGGACGCAAGCGCGCCCTCGAGGTGTTCGCCGATTGGACGGACCGCATAATGGCGGGCGAAGTGCCGCCGGCGCCGCCGCGCCCCCAGGGCATCGAACGCAACGTCGTCATCACACAATGGGATTGGGCCGATCCGAAAGCATATCTCCACGACGTCGTGGCGACCGATCGGAGAAACCCCACCGTGAACGCGAATGGTGTGCTCTACGGGGCACTCGAGCTGAGTGCGGACTATCTCCCTTCGCTCGATCCGTCGCGCAACTCGGCAGGCAAAGTTCCCCTGACCGTGCGCGATCCGAGCACGCCTGCGACAAACGCATCGATGCCGCAGCCATCGCCGTACTGGGGCGACGAAGTGCTCTGGATAAGCAAGAACAACGTGCACAATCCGATGTTCGACGAGCGCGGCCGCGTCTGGATCACGTCGGCGGTGCGCCCACCGGACAATCCCGCCATCTGCAAGGAGGGCTCCAGTCATCCTTCGGCGAAGCTGTTTCCAGTGGCTCGTTCAGGACGGCACCTGGCCGTGTATGATCCCAAGACGCAGAAGCTCACGCACATCGGGACCTGCTTCAGCACACACCACCTCATGTTCGCCGAGGACGCGAACAATACGTTGTGGACGAGCGGCGGCGGCCCGGTGATCGGCTGGCTGAACACCAAGATGTTCGACGCAACGGGCGACGAAGAAAAATCGCAGGGGTGGACCGCCCTCATCCTGGACACGAACGGCAACGGCAAGCGCGACACCTACGTCGAGCCGAACGAACCTGTCGATCCCACCAAGGACAAGCGCATCGCCGCCGGCCTGTATTCCGTGGCTCCCGCGCCGGACGGCTCGGTGTGGGGATCCTCGTTAGGCTTTCCCGGCTCGATCGTCCGCCTCATGCCAGGCGCTAACCCACCCGAGACGGCCCTGGTCGAATACTATGAATTGCCGTGGAGACCGAACACGCCCGTCCAAGGCTATTCGCCGCGCGGTATGGACATCGATCGCAATGGCGTGGCGTGGGTCGCGCTGGCGAGCGGACACTTGGG
>CBQVAZ010000561.1:0-2965 GCA_967720205.1 uncultured Gemmatimonadaceae bacterium
CTCGATTTGCTCATCATGCGCGGGCTGAGCGTGCAGGAGACGCATGGCTACGGAGTTGCCCGCTGGATCGAACGGGCGACGGGCGACGCGCTGCAGATCGAGGAAGGGTCGCTGTATCCGGCGCTGTACCGTCTGGAGCGGCGCGGCTGGATCGGCTCGGAGTGGGGCTTCTCGGAGAACAATCGCCGGGCGCGCTTCTATCACCTGACGCGAAAGGGGAAGGAGCAACTGGCGACCGAGACCGATACCTTTGCGCGTTTCGCGCGCGCCGTCTTTCTCGCGTTAGGCATCCGGCCGGTGACGGCATAGAGGGGACCATGCGCAACGACAAAGATCATCCCAGAGATCGTGGATGGTTCAAAGCCAATCCGAAAGCCAACGTGAACGATGAGCTGGGCTTTCACATCGAGCGTTTGACGAACGATCTCATCTCGCGCGGGCTTCCGCCGGAGCGGGCTCGTGCCGAAGCGCTGCGCAAGTTCGGAGACCTGGAAGGAGTGCGCGCCGAGTGCGTGCAGCTGGAGACGGCTCGCGAACGGCGGCGATCGCGCGCGCAGTGGCTTCACGACTTTGTGACGGACGTACGCTATGGCGTTCGTAGTCTCGTCAGGCAGCCGCTGTTCACGATCGCCGCCGGTGTCACTCTCGGACTCGGAATTGGAGCCAACGCAGCAATCTTCTCGGCGGTGGACGCGCTCTTTCTGCGGCCGCTTCCCGTGCGGAACCCCAACGAATTGTACGTCATCGCCGCGAAGACCAGAGACTTCGAATTCGCCACGAGCACAACGTATCCAAACTTCGAGGCGATCCGTGCGCGGCGCGACGTCTTCAGCGACGTAATCGCTTTCCAGGGAATGAAATTCGGCATGCGCGTTGGCAATGGGGACGCCGAGCCTCTGTTCGCCGGGACCGTGAGCTCCAATTACTTCGACGCGTTAGGTGTGCGCGCTATCACCGGGCGCATGTTCAGTGAACGCGACGGCGAGCGGCGACTGCCGCTCATCGTGGTCACTGAGCGCCTGTGGGAACGCAAATTCCAGCGCGATCCGAACGCGATAGGATCTGCCGTGATTCTCAACGGCATCCCCTATACACTCGTTGGGGTTGTGCCGCGCTCGTTCACCGGAACGCTGCAGTTTGTAGAACTCGATGCGTATGTGCCTGTGACAACGTGGGCGACGCACGAGACGGCATACGCTGGACTGCTCGAAAGCCACTCGAACCGCTACTTTCGTCTGATCGCGCGAGTTAAGCGCGGTGTTCCGGGCGCTGTCGTGCAGTCCGTGCTCGCGCAGGTTGCTGCTGAGCGTGAGCGCCTGCACCCGCAGGACAATCCCGGGCTGCAGTTCGTCTCTGCGCCCGAGCTCCGCTCGCGGCCCGACATCGGCCTGGCGAGCCAGACGCCAAAGATAATGGCCGTGTTTGTTGCACTCGTCGTGTTGCTCCTCCTCGTCGCATGCGCGAACGTGGCGAATCTCCTGCTGGTGCGCGCGACGCGGCGTCAGTCCGACATCGCGCTGCGTCGCGCGTTAGGTGCAAGCGGCGGCCGCATCATCCGCCAGCTCGTGACAGAAAGCGTTCTGCTGGCGTTTTTTGGACTGGTGCTTGGTGCATTGGTGGGACGAGCCGGCACGGCTTGGGTGAACGGTTTGCGTTTCGCGCTCGACGCGCCTGTTGCCTTCGGCTTGCAGATGAACTGGCGCGTCTTCGGTTTGGCCGCACTGGCGGCGGGATTAGCAGGAATCATCGCAGGGCTTGCACCGGCTGTTTTCGGTGCGCGCTTGGGATTGATCGGCTCACTGAGCGAATCGGGGCGTGGCGGCAGCAGCTCCCACGTTAGGCGCCGTGTGCGCCAATTCCTTGTCGTCGCGCAGGTTGCCGGCTCCGTCGTCCTGCTCGTCTTCGCTGGCCTCTTCACGCGCAGTGTTCGCGAAGCGTTGTCCAGCGATCTCGGTTTCCGGACGAACGGATTGGCTCTTATGGACGTCGACGTTGCGTTGCAGCGCTACGACTCTACACGCGGAAAGGCATTCTTTGCGCAGTTGCGCGAAAGAACGGCCGCGCTACCTGGAGTTCGTCGCGCTGTCATGGCGACTTCCGTTCCGTTCGGCGGAAACATGTCTTCGTCGGCGATCGTGCTCGAGCATCCGACAGCCGCACTCCCGGACGGCTCGATGGACGCGTGGCGCAACATTGTGAGCGATGGATACTTCTCCGCGTTTGGCATTGCTCTACGGCGTGGCCGCGAGTTCACCGCGCAGGACGACTCGGCGTCGCCGCCGGTTATCGTCGTCAATGAAGCCTTTGCCAAACGCGTGTGGCCTAACGAAGAGGCAATCGGCAAACGACTGCGCACGGAACGCAATCGGCCGCTGGCGGAGGTCGTCGGCGTCGTTGGGAACAACAAGTTCTTGTTTGTAAACGAGGAGCCGTGGTCCTTGGTGTACGAGCCGCTCGCGCAGCACTATCAGAGTGCTCGCGTGCTTCAGGTCGAGACAGACGCGCCACAGGCGATCGCCGGACCATTGCGGCGGATCGTGCGCGAGCTGGATGCCGGCATGCTCGTGTCCCCCATCCGCACAATCGAATCGCACTTGCGCAACGGCAATGCGTTCTTCTTTACCCGTCTCGCCGCGACTCTCGCCGGCGCGCTCGGCATCATCGGCTTGGTTCAGGCGCTTGTCGGCCTGTATGGCGTGCTCGCATTTGCAGTCAGTGTGCGTACGCGCGAGCTGGGCATGCGTATGGCGTTAGGTGCTTCGCGTGGCAATGTGTTGCGCTCGGTGCTAGCCGAGGGTGGCGTGCTCGTTGTCGTTGGGATCGCGGTCGGCATCGCCTTCGCGTTTGCTGGAACGCGCGCCGTGCGCGCCCTGCTGATCGGCGTAGGGCCGACCGACCTTGTCACGTATGCAGGGGCGTCTCTTCTGCTCGGGCTCTGTGCGCTGTTTGCGTGCTATATCCCGGC
>CBQVAZ010000562.1:0-2956 GCA_967720205.1 uncultured Gemmatimonadaceae bacterium
CTCGATGCCGACGGCAACTTGATCGTGTCGTTCCGAAACCTGAAAGAGATCACCAAGATCGACGCGTCCACAGGTGCAGTGATCTGGCGTCTGGGAGGTCGCAGAAATCAGTTCACTTTTCTCGGCGCGCCGGACGCAGGCTTCGCCGCGCAGCACGGAGCGCGAGCCATCGCGCCCGGCGTGCTGCTCCTTCTCGACAATTTGGGCGATGCGAGCGAATCGCGCGCCGAGCGCTACGCACTCAATGATGGGACGCGCACGGCACGCCTGATCCGCTCGTACAATTCGGTACCAGCCGTCGTCACCGACATCGGCGGGAGCGTGCAAGCCCTGCCTAACGGGCACACGCTCGTCTCGTTCGGCACGGCTGGACGAGTCGAGGAGTACGACGCGGCAGGGCGGGTCGTGTGGCACATCGTTGGGAATGCCGGCTACGTCTTTCGCGCCCAGCGCATCCGCTCGCTGTATACACCGGGCGTGGGCACTGCGCGATAAAAGCGACCTCGCTCTATGACCCCATCGCTTTCAAATCGACCAGTTAGAGGAGGGTCTATGCAGAGGCTTGTAGCATGCGTTGTCGCTGGTCTCGTGACCGCCATGATCCTGGGTTGCAAAGATGTACCGCCTGGAGCCACCCCGTCGGCACCTAACGAGCCGCCAGGACCGCCAGCTGGTCCGTCGTCATTTACCCTATCGGGAACTGTGTTCGATCATACCGCGATGGGAAGTCAGCGAGTCGCCGGCCTCCCTCTGCGCGTGCGTCTGTGGGAGTCAAACACATTCTTGGATGTCACAAGCGACGCTAGCGGTCATTTCACGATCTCCGGCGTGCCGCGCGGAGCGGTAACGATCGAGCCATCGGTGAGCTCAGGGTACATGTCGCCGTGTCCGACGGGTACAGATGTGCTGAATCGCCACGCGACGTTCGATGTTAACGTGGTCTCACGAACGTTGCTGTCAACTATGGGCCTGCCCGACTCGTACCCCCGGACGGCTCTTTGGATATCGGGAGTCACCTTCGAGAACATCTCGGGAGAGACACGGCCAGTGGCGGGGGCGACGATCGAGCTGGGGGATATGGCCGGTGACCGTGCGTTCTCCAGGACGCTGTCCGACGCGTTGGGTCGCTATCTAGTGTGCACTGCGCCGCCAGGGACGGGGACTGATCAAGAGACCTTCGTGGTGGTACACAAGGATGGGTACGTGCCAGGCCGGCGGCGGGTCTTAATGGGATGGGACTACACTGGAGCTAACGTCGAGCTGGTTCGAAACTGAGCGTTAGGCGCCGAGATCCCGCGCGCCCGCAGGTACGCATCGATGCTGGCAGCCGCATCACGACCCTCGCGGATCGCCCATACGATGAGCGACGCGCCGCGGCGCGCGTCGCCGGCGGCGAACACGCCGGGGACGCTCGTGCGGTGCATATCGTCCGTGCGCACCAAACCCTGCGCGGTCAGATCCACGCCCAGCTCGGCGAGCAGTCCATTGCGACGCGGGCCCGTGAATCCCATCGCGAGCAGCACGAGATCCGCTTCAATTCGGAACTCGGTGCCCGGAGCGGCGGCGAACGTCGTTCTCCCATCGCGCGTCTCAGGCGCGACACGAACAGCGTCCAGCGCGCGCACGTGTCCGCTGCTTCCTGTGAAAGCCAGCGTGGATACGCTCCAGTCGCGCTCACATCCTTCCTCGTGCGCGTGCGATGAGCGCAGTTGCATCGGCCACATCGGCCACGGCGTCGTCTCCGATCGCTCCGCCGGCGGCTGCGGGAGCAGCTCGAATTGCCTAACGCTGCGCGCGCCTTGCCGCACGCAGGTGCCGGCACAATCGGACCCTGTGTCCCCACCGCCGATGATCACGACGTGCTTGTCGCGCGCATCGATTGCCTGTGCGCGCTCGATCGTCGCGCCGGCCTCGCGCCTGTTCTGCTGTTCGAGATACGTCATCGCCAGCTCGATACCGGACAACACTCGGCCCGGCACCTGCAAGTCGCGCGGGACTTCGGCGCCAATCGCTAGGCAGATGCAGTCGTAGTCACGTCGCAGCTCGTCGACCGTCGGTGAAACTCCGACAATCGCATTCGTATGAAAGCGCACACCCTCGGCGGCAAGCTGCGCGATGCGGCGGTCGAGAACCGTTTTCTCGAGCTTGAAGGACGGGATCCCGTATCGCAGCAGACCGCCGACTCGATCTGATTTCTCGAATACGACGACGCCATGTCCGAGCCGCCGCAACTGCTGCGCGGCCGCGAGACCTGCAGGCCCCGAGCCGATGACAGCGACGCGGCATCCCGTCTCGGAAACCGGTGGTTGTGCGACGATCCAGCCTTCCTGAAATCCTCGGTCGGCGATCGCCTGCTCGATGTTGCGAATCGCGACCGGTTGGGCGATGAGGCCGAGCACGCAGGCCGACTCGCAGGGAGCAGGACACAAGCGTCCCGTGAATTCGGGAAAGTTGTTCGTCGCGTGCAGCGACTCGATCGCCTGATGCCACTGCCCGCGCGTTACGAGCGCGTTCCATTCTGGAATGACGTTGCGCACGGGACATCCAGTGTCGCCGTGACAGAACGGAACACCGCAGTCCATGCAACGCGCGCCCTGCTCTCGCAGCACCGACTCGGGCAGCGGCTCGTAGAACTCACGCCAATGATGCGTGCGGACCTCGACTGGCTCGCGCTTCGGCGTGGCGCGCCCTAACGAGACAAATGCTTTGGCGTCAGCCATGACGAAGACCGGCCTGCTTTGCTTCCGCCTCGGACGCAGTTCGCAAAGCGCGCAAGTATTCGGTCGGGATGACGCGAACGAATTCGTGTACCGCTTCATCCCAGCGGGAGAGCACGTGCTTGGCGCGCGCGCTGTGGGTAAACCGCGCGTGACGCTCGATGAGGCGTTTGAGTTGCGCGATGTCGGCGGATTCGCTGACCTGTGCCAGCTCGACGAGCGCGCTGTTGCAGCGCGTC
>CBQVAZ010000563.1:0-2949 GCA_967720205.1 uncultured Gemmatimonadaceae bacterium
CGCCCGATCTAGACTGTTCGAGCAGCCGTCGCGCACGCTCGAGCTCATCCTGCGCCTTCGCTCCTGCGGCTTGCGACCCGCTCGAATTCGTGGCGGAGCGACGCATCGCGTTTGCCGCGTCGCGCAGCCGGCGCACACTCTCTTCCAGCTCGGCCGACTGCTGCTCGCGCGTTAGGCGCTCTAGCTGCCGCGCCAGTTGCTCGGCCTCCTCCGCGAGTTGACGCTGAGAGCCGCCGCCGCCACCGGCGTTCGGTGGCGCGGCACCACGTTGCATGGCGCGCTCGTTCTCGGCTTGTTGCCGGCTTGCCAACTGCTTCAAGCGCTCGAGGGTTTCGTCGACATCGCGCTGTGCCTGGGTGCGGGACTGCTGCACCGTCTCGTATTGATTGCGCAGCCGATCCGCTTCGAGCTCGAAGAGGTCCGCCAGCTCATCCGGCCGAGCCTGATCGCCACCGCCGCCACCACCGCCCTGCTGACCGAAGTTGATGTCGACGTCTTTGAATAGAGCCTCGGCCCGCTCGAGGTGCTGCAGGGCCGTGTGCTCAGGACTTAGCGCCTCTTTTGTACGACGACCATTCAACTCGGCTTCGGCGCCTTGCATCGCCTTCACAGCCTCGGGCAGGATCTCCATGAGCGCGGCCATGTTGGAGTCGGCCGCAGCGACGCCGCGCTGCTTCGCGCGCTCAATGAGTCGTTGCACCTGCTCGCGTAGCTTGGCCTGCGAGAGGACCAACGTGGAGACGTTCTCGCGCAGCTCGCGCGCATTCATCGACGCTCGATCGCGCTCGACTTTGTACGTGCCCGCGATGATGTCGCGCTGCCTCGCCGCAAACGCGGACGGATTCTCTTCACCGCCGCCGCCACCGCCACCACCACCTTGGCCCTGGCGATAGTTCTTTTCGAATGGCCGCACTGTGGCGAAGTAGATGTCGCTCGCCGCTGTCTGCGCCCCTGTAATTGCGTTGTTGTCCGTCACGCGCGCGTAGTACGATACGACGTCTCCGGGCTGAAGATTGAGTTCCTCGAGATAGATGGTGTGCGAAGCTGACACTTCACGCTGCGCGCTACTCGGCTTTGTCAGCGGAACTGTTTTCTCTTCGCCACCATTCACTCGATACACGAGCTCCAGATTGGCGACACCATAGTCGTCATCGGCAACAGCCTCGATGTATAACTCCTCGATGCTCGTGGGCCGCGTGTCGCGTCCCGGCTTGCGGATGGAGACCGACGGCTTCGCGTCCTCGATCGCATCGATGGCGTAGTCGATCGTCCCGGCGACGCGAGTACCGTCCTGCGCTTCGAGTCCGATTCGGTAGAAGCCATCGCGGCGCACGGTCAGCGTCGCCTGGATGAGCGTGTCGTTCACAACGGTGACCGCGATGACGCTGTCGCCTTCGAGCGTTAGGCGGCCGCCACGGACGGGGAGCGTCGTCTTGATCTGCACGGTGACTCGCGTGCCAATGAGCGCTGCAATGTCACCACCGTCTGCTACGCGCTCGACGCCGAGGCCGGAGTACGCCGGGTAGCGGTACTCCAGATCGATCCGCTCGACCGCTGGAAGCTCGCGTACGCGCAGATGATAGACGCCGGATCGCACCCCACTGGCCTCGACGTAGTAGTCGGCTGAGGCGGCAAGATCAAACAAGCGCAGCTCGAACGACGCCGAGTCGCTGGCGACAGTCATCGGGAACTGTTCCCACTTGGTCGAAGCACCGCGGCGTATGGCCACGATGACGTGCGCCGAGTTGAATCCGCGCAACTGGGCCTTGAGCTGTACGTCGCTCCCCTTCGGGACTTCGGCGTCGCCTGGCTCGACGAGAACCGCGTATGGCGCAGCAGCGCTGGCATCCTTCCATGGAGCAGCCAGCAGCGCCGCCGCGTGTCGCATGTCGCTCGGCGTTAGGCGCAGAATGATCGCACCAAGCGCGAGCGCACCGGCAAGCGCAGCCGCATAGCGCTGGAGATGCACGCGCTCGATGCGCTGCGGAACTTCCAGCGTGCGGAGCTGACGCACCGTGTGTGCGATCAAGTGCCCGCCGAGCGGCTCCGGCGTCCCACGACTCGACGTCGCGACGTCGACGGCGCCGAGCAGCGCGCCTTCCAGCGCCGGCTCGCGTTCCTCAGTGTAGAGGGCGACGCGCTCGTCATTCGCCCGCCTGACGAGTGGACGCGCGATCCACCACGCCGCGCCGATGACCAGCAGACTCAGCACGGTCCAGCGAGTCGCGATGACGCTTTCGGGTGAGAAGCGGAACTGCCGGAGGACGAAGGCGCCGACAAGCACGAGCACGAGAGCCAGCGAGACGAGGAAGAGCGCCCCGGCGAGCACGTGGCGCAGGCGCCAGCGACGCCGGATCGTTCCCAGCAGCCCGCGTAGCTCGTCCGGCGCGGTAGTCTGGGTTGTTAGGCGCTCGACAAGACTCGACATTCGCTCTCCTTATCGCTATGAGCGGGACTGCGTGCCCGCCGCTCGCGCTGCGGCAACCGCTTCTACCCCTAACACGACGGTAACGGCTGCTAGCAACCACCACCAGAGGGACTGCTGGCGCTCGCGTTCCTCCGCCGTCAGCGTCGCGTCAGCGCCCTGTCCGGTGCTGTCATCGACATCCGTCGGCATCGCTCCCGTGAGGCGCGTCGGATCGAACGTGTCGAACTCGCTTTCGCGCGGATCCAGGTTTGCCGCGACGAGCGTCGGTCGGCTGCCTGGTGCGCCGGCCCCTGTAAGTGAGAAGAACCCGGCTTCATCCAGCGACAACGAGCGACGCCCTGTATCTGCCGCAAAGCGACGACGCTGGCCGGATGGTGCGATCGCCACGACCGCTTGGGATGAAGTCGCCACGCCGGCAGCGCCTAACGCATCGTCGAGATCGACAACATCTCCGACGTTCTGTGCCACGCGCGGCGCATGATACCCGGCGGCATAGCGCATGATTTCGTGAATGAATGGCA
>CBQVAZ010000564.1:0-2947 GCA_967720205.1 uncultured Gemmatimonadaceae bacterium
GCGCTGAGGACGTCGCGCATGATGCCGCGCGTCAGGCTCGTCTCGCGATGCAGCACCGAGGGCGCCTTGACGTGCTTCGTCTTCTTCATGATGCGCTTCCACTGCGACATCAGCGTGTCGAGCTCACGCTTGAAATTGTCTGGCGTAGCGTCCTCGCTCACTGTGCGGACGATGACGCCTCCGGAATTCTCCGGAAGCACGCTCTGCACTTGCTCGCGTAGCCGCGCGCGCTGAGCGCGATCGCCGATTTTCCGGCTGACGCCGACTTTGGACGCGAATGGCATGTACACCAGGAAGCGCCCCGCCAAGGAAACCTGCGCTGTGACGCGCGGTCCTTTCGTAGAAATCGATTCCTTGCTGACCTGGACGATGAGGTCCTGGCCTTTTTTTACGACGTCCTGGATCGGTGGGATTTCGGGCCGCTTTCGCCCGCGCCGGCGTTTGTCGCCTTTGTCGTCAGGCGCGTCGTCCGCCTCGTCTTCGGCATCGTCGGGTCCTTCGCCTGACTCGTCAGGCGCGACGAGGTCCGAGGCGTGCAGGAACGCGCTCTTTTCTGTGCCGATGCTGATGAACGCAGCCTGGATGCCTGGGTGAACGGCATCGACGCGTCCGAGGAATACGTCGCCAACCGAACGCCGGGCATCCGGCCGATCAGTCAGCAGTTCAACGAGTTGTTCGTCTTCGAGAATTGCGACCCGCGTCTCGCGGGGTGATGAATTGATGATTATGTCGCGCTTCATTTAGCTCCGCGGGACTGCTCGAACGTCGCGACTCGACGCCAAGCCGCCTACGGTCTTGAAATGGGGGTGCCGCGCGGAGGCGAGATCGTCTCGCTCTACGCAGCATTGGGAATCGGGCCATGCGCGCCCAAGCGATCGTCCACGAGAATCCCGCTCGCGCCGCGGTCGAGAGCCAGACGCCTAACGGGGCGTCCGGGCGCACGATGCGCCAAGCGGCGGAGATGGATCGGGTCTGCGTGCGATCGGGGACAGGGCGTCGTCGCAAAGCGACGGATGGCACTGCGAGATCCGGACCTGCCTTGGCAGGCCGCATCAGCGCATATGGAAGCAGCACCGCGTGAGTCGCACGCGCGTGCCTCCGAGACGAAACGTGAGAGATGAGGCGCGCCACGGATCTGGCGCTGTCAGTAAACCAGCGGCGCATCATACGGGCGACCCGCCGCGCATGCGCAGAAGGAGCCAGAGCGTCGCCGCAACATAGGCCAGCGCCGCCTTCCACTCTCCATGCCTCAGGTAGAGCGAGGGGCTGAAATGCATGCTCGTGCCTAACGCATCGTTGCGCCAGGGTGTGAGCCGCGGGATGAACGCCGGAACGTTCCGGGCATACTGCTCGTACGCCGCGGGAAAGCGGTTCTCGATGTTGGCCCGCTCACGCGCGATCGTGGGCGCGTAGATCAAGAGGAAGAACGCCGCGACGCCGAGTACTACTGCCCAGTGCGCAACGAGCGCAAATCCCACCGCGATCAGGAAGCTGCCGACGTAGAGCGGGTTCCGCGTAAACGCGTACGGCCCCGATGTCGCCAGGCGGTCGTTCTTCATGATATGACCGGACGCCCAGGCTCTGATAAGGACACCGAGGAACGCCACTGGTGCGCCAAGGATCAGCGATTCGCGCGTCGGGCGCACGAGCGCCAGGTACAGTGCCGACAGCAGAAAGCCCAGCGGGATGCGATAGCGTTTGGCGGCCAGCGACCAACTCACGCAGCTAGCTCCTTCACGAGCTCGCGTGCAATGACAAGGCGCTGAATCTCGCTCGTCCCTTCGCCGATCTCGCAGATCTTGGCGTCACGCATCATGCGCTCGACTGGGTATTCCTTCGTGTAGCCGTAACCGCCGTGCACCTGAATCGCCGCGATCGTCGTGCGCATGGCGAGTTCGGACGCATAGAGCTTGGCCATCGCCGCAGCCTTGGTGACCGACTTCCCTTGCTGCGACATCCACGCGGCGTGGAAGACGAGGTGCTTGGCAGCTTCGATTTCAGTGGCCATGTCGGCCAGTTGGAATTGCACGCCCTGAAAGCTGTAGATCGCCTGGCCGAACTGCTTGCGCACGTTGGCATACTTGAGCGCCTGTTCGTACGCCCCTTCGGCGATACCTAACGAGAGCGCGCCGATGCCGATGCGTCCGGCATCGAGCGTGCGCATGAATTGCTTGAAGCCTTCTCCCTCGACGCCGAGCAGCTGCTCAGCTGGGACTTCGACGTCCTGCATGATCAGCTCGCGCGTATCGGACGCGCGCCAACCGAGCTTGTCTTCCTTTTTGCCAGAGCGGAATCCGGCCATCTGGGGCAGCGTCGGATCGCTGCCGATGCCGAAGGGTGCCGCCTTGTCGAGATCGTCGTTCCGCTTGGTGAGAATGAACGAGCTGATGCCGTCCGTCCCCTTTCCCGGGGTCGTCACGGCCGTGACCACGAATATTTCGCCAACGCCACCGTGGGTGATGAAGCGCTTGGAGCCATTGAGCACATAGCAGCCCCCGCGCCTAACGGCTGTGGTTCTGGTGCCAGCGGCGTCGCTGCCGGCCCCTTCTTCCGTCAGCCCGAAGCCTCCGAGGACCTTCCCGCTCGCCAGCAGCGGCACGTAGCGCCTTTTCTGTTCTTCGGTGCCAAAACGGAAGATCGGCAGCGTACCAAGCGTGGTATGTGCCGAAACTGTGAGGCCATGAGAGGCGTCGACCTTGGCCAGTTCGCAGATCACAATCATGTAGCTGAGCAGGTCCAGTCCGGAACCGCCGTAAGCCTCAGGCCACGGTACGCCTAGAAGGCCCAGCTCACCCATTTTCTTGATGCTTTCCCAGGGAAACTCCGCGGACGCGTCGTATTTGGCGGCGATAGGAGCGACCTCCTCACGCGCGAAGGTTCGCACCATCTCGCGCACCGCCAGATGCTGTTCGGTGAAGTACAGCGCGTCGTCCATAGACTGCTCGAA
>CBQVAZ010000565.1:0-2946 GCA_967720205.1 uncultured Gemmatimonadaceae bacterium
CGGCGCGAACTGGACGATTTCACAAACCGATGGCCTCCACAGCAAGACGGCGCCGACAGCTTCAAGCGCTTGTTAGGCGGCACGTTCACAGACCCGTCTTGATTTCTCGACATGAAGCTTGGCGGACGAATGCCATTGCGTCCTGTGGGCCAGGCAGTGGATGCCCCAGATCGCGTATTCGCAAGCTGTCTGCTACAACATCGATCACGTGTACGATTGAACGCCACGAACTACTATCACGTCTAGCGGCGAACCAAACGACTCCAATGGTCATACTCGGCAGGCACGTGCCGATAAACGTGCGGGAGCGGAAGATCGGGACGGTATCCTCTACTTCCGAGGAGTAACCAGTGCCCGGTGCGCCGTACGCTACCTGTGTCCGGTAACGAACCGGACCATCCGCCGGCGACTGAATGTAGATCTGGGGTACGCCATCACATTCCGTACACATCGTGCCCAGTAGCACGAGAAACGGTGGTTTGGTGGCTCGCGGAAGCACATCGAGCAGATGAACGTGGTAGAGACCCGTCGCGAAGCGCGTCCCGTTCGCAAGGATGAGTGTGTCTTGCTCGTCCATGCCGTTTGGGAGCCGCGTTGAAACTACTGACACTGCTCGCCACTGATGAGTGCGACTTGTATCGGCCGCTGATTGGGCCGCTGCAGACGCAATGGCAGCCAGTGCGAGTGGCATCACAATGAGAGCGCGACGGGAAGCGAACATGTCGGTGTGCCGCCTAACGAAATGCGCCTAAGCTGCGGCGCCGTGCTGTACGGATCACAAACGCAATTCTACCCTCGAGGACGGGTGCCGTCAGCTTCAGGCGCATGTTAGGCCGGCCGAGCACCTAGTCTTGCCTCACGGCATCAGGAGGATGCCGATAAATAAGGAACGTCACGATCGCTGCGAGTGAGAGACCGGAGACGGTAGCGGCAATGGGCACGGAAAGCTGAAGGAATGCGGCGGCCACGCCACCGAACGCAGCTCCGGAGAAACCAGCCAGAAGGCCGGTGCCAACCGCCCGCAACACAACGGAGACCGTAGCGATCTTTTTTGGCTCGGCCTAACGAAATGCGCTTAAGCTGCGGCGCGCTGAAGAAAGACTCATTCCCTAATCTACGCGCGCCGTCAGCTTCAAGCGCTGGTTAGACGGCGGCGGCTGCGGGACACTAGGCGTTTCGGACGCATTGGTAGGTGAGATAGACAAGGCCGTCATCGAGCGTCCGACTGTGGGCCAGGCGCATGGGTGTCTTATCGCTGGTCTTGCCGAAGAGGCGCTCGCCATCGCCGAGGATGACCGGGTAGATCATGAGCCGCAGCTCGTCGACTAGGTCGTGCTCGAGAAGTGTGCGCACGAGCTGGATACTTCCGGGGACGACGATTCTCCCACGTAGCCGCTCCTTCAGCTTTGATACCTCATTCACCACATCGCCTTTGAGTACCGTCGAGTTCTTCCACCCGGGGGCATCGAGCGTCGAAGACACGACGAATTTGGGCATCGCGTTCAACCGGTCCGCCAACTCACCGCTCCGGGATGGCCACCGCGCGGCAAGGAACTCGTAGGTTCGCCGGCCGAACAATTGAGCCTCGGCGCCCAGCGCCTCATCGAGCAGAGCCTTAGCCGCTTCTTCGCGACCTCGGTCGCCGACACGACCGACCCAGCCCCCGCGCCCGAAGCCCTCCGTGCCAGCCGGGTCCTGGATGACGCCGTCGAGCGTGACGTTCTCGCTTACGATGATCGTTGCCATCGCTGGATTCGGCGTGGAGGTCAAGCCGCCGTCTAACGCCCGCAATTCTGCTGCGGCGCGATCATAAAGAATGCGGCAGGCGAGCGCAGCGAGCCAGCCGCAACCGCAGCATGCGCCGGCAGCAGCAATTGCTCGTTAGGTGGCCGCCGCACAACCGACAGATGCGGCACGCTAACGAACCGTCCGAGCGACGCGGAATCCGACATTGTCCCTGCGCAGATACGGGAACGCCGAGACCGTCCCACGCGCCGCCGAGCGGGCGAAAGCGGCGCCATACGGAAAAGCGCCTCCCCGTCGGCCGCGAGCTGCCGAATCCGAGATGACGAGCATCTGATCTTCGATGTCGACGTGCACGCCGCTTGGATATTCGGTTACGCGGCTCTGAGTCCATTCCCACACGTTGCCGTACACATCGAAAAGTCCGAGGGGATTCGGCTTCAGTCGACCGACCGGTGATGTGTGCTGTGGGTCGTTGGGGTCAACTGGATCATTCTTCGCGCGGGGTGGCTTCCGAGTGTACCACGCGTATTCCCCCAAGAGCGAGTCGGTCTCGCCGAAGAACCGTGCAGTGGACGCGCCCGCTCGAACGGCGTACTCCCACTCCGCCTCGGTCGGCAGCCGATACCCCGTTCGACCGAGATAGTCCGCTGGCAGGCGCATGCCGTGCCGGATGTCGGCCATGTTAGGTGGATAGACCCACTCCGATTGCGGCAAGCCATCGCGGGCGCTAAGCCAGTTGCAGTACATCGCGGCCTCGTACCAGGTCACTGCGATCTGCGGCATCTCGGGTTCCGGACTGAAACGCCGCATGACAACTTCCATCCGCTTGGGGTCGTCCGCGTACGCGTGTTGACGCGCAACCTCCGGGTTGGCATCGAGGAATCTTCGGAACTGCGCGACCGTCACCTCGTGTGTCGCGATGGCGTACGAGCGCGGAATGCGTGCTGTGTGAAGTCGCTCGTCCGGTGAGTCTGAGGCGGGGTTGCGTCCACGCTCGTGGTCGGGAGACCCCATCTGAAACTCGACCGGCCCACGCACGACGACGAGCGCCGGCTCCCCGCGAGTCGGGAGACGAGTCGCGTCAGCCGAGACTCCCGGGCGCGCACACGCAGCAGCGAGAAGGAGAGGGAAGAGACGACTGGAAGGCGAGCAGCGCATGGTGTCCCGACTCGGATGAGATCGCGATTGTTGTTGGAGGAG
>CBQVAZ010000566.1:0-2939 GCA_967720205.1 uncultured Gemmatimonadaceae bacterium
TCGCGATCGTATCGTACGCCGAGACAAAGCAGCGCCTGGCAGCCTCTGATTTAGTCGCGTGGAGCGGCTTCCTCGGCATCGGCGATGCCGTGGCCGAGCCGCTTCTGGGTGAGAGTTGCGAGCGAATTCGCGCCATCACGGGCGACGCGCGTCTAACGGGAAGCGAAGAAGAACGGCGGGGCTATTCCAATTGGGCTCGCGACGTCATCGCGCCACGCAACGTCGCTGGGTTGGCGGACCCGACGCGCCATAACCTCTATCCTGTGGATCTCGATGTGCTCGTGGATCGTCACGAGCTGCTCGCAATGAGCCGAGATCAGCTCATGGCAGCGCTGCCTGCGTTGCGAGGGATGGCGTCTGCCGGTGTTGGGTGAGTAACCACGCGACAAACATTCCAAAGATGAAGTTGGACGACGCCGTTTCTCTCAAGTGCGCCATGCGCACTGCTTCCGGCATGTACGGATTGGGAAGCAGCAGTGGCGCGGTCATGACGGCGAACAACAACCCAATTGCCAGAGCCACTTCCAGCCGCTGCCCTTTCTGCATGCGGATTACCAGAAGCGCGAGCGCAACCCAACAGATCGCTCTCAGTGCCTGAAAGGGAATGAGCCAAGGCGTCGTTCGCAGCACGGTGCCCATGTGAGTGAAGAAGCTTCCTTCATCGACGCCACCGTAGTAGGTGGGCACGGCTGGGTTTCGCCACGCGATGTAATAACCAAACGTGAAATACAGACACACGTACGCGAGCACGATGAGAGCGATTTTCCAACTCCATTCGCTCGTGGGTACTCGCTGCCGTGGATCCTGATGCACAGTGGCCGACTCGCCTTTTCGCTTTCCCAGAATCAAGACCGCCAGCACTGAGAACGGTGCGGCAATCAAAGCGCCCATCAAAAAAAGCTTCGGCAGCGTGCCAGCAGGAAGACGTGTGAGAAACACGACGGAATCGCTCTGCGGCATCAACGTCGTCACGCCATAGAACACGACAAAGACTGCTGCCGCGAGGGGCCAGCCCGTCCAACGAGAACGAAGAATCAGATAGCTCATAACGGCGGCTTGCAGAAAACATACTGTCAGTAAGGGCAGTGCGGCCGCGCCACCTTGGTCCGAGGCTGGAGTACTACCCGGCAGCCTAACGAGCGCTGCAGCCACGGCAAAGCAGATGAACAGAACAACGGTGAGGGCGATCACTCTGATCGCCACGAGCACGCTACCCTTCATACGACGGCAGTCACGAGCGATTACCGTGCGGACATGACGCTTTCGGCTCGCCCCGCAACGCGTCGAGTATTGTATGCGCTTAGATAGCGCTGGTGCTCCGCGTCGTTAGGGTACGACTCGCCACTCGCGTAGGGGTACTCCTTGATTTGATGGAACGGCAACGGCCCAACGGTAGTGCCGTAGGCCGTGTTCAGATCGGAGTCCTTGATCCATCCGTCAGTATATAGAAGGAAGTCACGCTTCGATCCCGCTGCGAGCTCGCGGTGCGACGATGCGTCGAACTGCACAGTCATCTCGTCACCCGGGCCCATGATGACGTACATGTCGTCCGGGCGACCGAGCAACGGAAGCACGTCACCGAAGCGCGTGAATGCGCCTTCGATGCGTCGCCAGGGAGTTTCCGCGCTCACATCGTCGTACGCGAACCAGTGCGGCCCGTTGCGACCGCCCTTGCGGTACGGGCGTGAGAAGCCGCGGTAATGCAGATCCGCGGAGAGTGGCGTCAGCGTAGTGACCCTAACGGGAACACTGGGAACGTCGGTGCCGACGAACGCCTGATCCCAGTAGATCTGCATGTTCGTGCGGATGCGTACGCGGTGATCGGCCGTGGGGAACTTGCCGCTCAAATCGATCGCCATCGTTTTGTCTTTCCCCGACGGAAAGCTGAGGTTGGGAATCGCAGTGACCCACTTTCCGTTGGCGAAGACGTCCAGCGACGGTGGACTCAGCTTCACGCTCGATTGCTGGCCTAACGCGACGTTGATGCTCGCGTCGGTCGGGTAGATCCAGCCGCGAAGAAAGAGATAGGTACCTGGTTGCCCTGCCGTGTCACCGACGTCGAGAATGAGGTCGTGCGGCTCGACCACGCCTTGATACTGCATCGGCGTCAGGTTCGACACGTACACGGCGTCGGTCGCGCGCAGCGCGGGCAGTAGGTCGTTGCCACGCTCGTCGGTCGCGGAAATCGGCGCGCGCGCTCCCACGATCTTGAAGATGCGCATCTCGACGGGACCCGGCGGCACGAAGCGCTCGTCCACGAACACTTGCACCGAATCAGGATGATCCACGGCGAGCAGCTTGATCTCGTCTGTATACGCCGTCTCCCACAGCTCTTCTGTGAACTGCAGGACGTAGCGACCGTCGCGCGGCTTGAGCGCGTCACCCGAGAGGCGCAGATACTCCTGCGAGGCGCCGGCAGGAGCGAATCGGCTGGACATGCCTCCCATGAGACCCAGCGGCATGCCTAACGCGCTGCGCCACATGACATCTGTCACGAAGTTGAAGCGCGTGCCGTCCCATGTGTACAGGAACGCGCACGAACCCTTGAGCATCTCCGCTTCGACAACGTCATGGTCGGTGCCGGGGAGATAGATCGTCTGCGGCACACCGTTAGGCCACTCCACGCGCAACACGTCCGCCTTGAGGTGCGGTCCCAGCCCGAACTGCGTCACTCGGCCGGTCACGACGCGGGTTTGGTAGATCTCGCCGGCGCGTAGCTCCAGCCGAGCGCCGATGCCGAAGACGTTGTTCTTGCCGCTGCCTGTGCGCAGGCCCTTGAGCTCCACGCGCACGGCCATGTTGCTGTTCCCGCCTTCGTTGCGCAACAGCCGGACAGTGTTCGTTAGGTCCGTGAAGAGCACGTCCTCGTCGCCGTCCACGTCGATATCCGTGATGCTCAGCGCCGTCGCCCCGCCTAACCGCAATGACTGCGGCAGGCT
>CBQVAZ010000567.1:0-2938 GCA_967720205.1 uncultured Gemmatimonadaceae bacterium
GGAATACGAGTCCAGCTTGATGCGATCGAAATCCCAGCGCTTCTCGTTAGGCTCGCGGCCATTGAACAGCGAGCCTTCCAGCTTCCACTGTCGCGTGAAGATCCCGGCGGTGAGCACGCCGAAGCTGATGTGCGTCGCATCCTGCCAGTGATGCCCCAATGGCGCGATTGGGTCGTCCATCGCCGATGGTCGGTGCATGAAGGCGACGGGACCCAGCGCCGGCTCACCTGACGGCGCGGCATAGAACGTCACGCCAACGCTGGAGCCGATTGGCCGCTCGTACAGCACCCCGCGCGCCTTGAAGAAGTCGTGCGGGTGCTGCCGATCGCGCAACGGTTGTCCTTTGTACGTCTCACCGGTTTGTCCAAGGAGCGGATATCCGCGACTCGTTATGGTGGCCGGGTCCAGGCTCAGCATCGTCCGCAGCTGGAGCTGCCCGCCGGCGAAATCGCGACTCGCCATGAGCATCCCCCAGTTAATGACGCCCCACTGATCGTCGCCGCGCGGGCCGCTCTGCCGATCGTATTCGCCGAAGGCAAAACCGTGCAGCATCAGACTCCACCGACCCAACATGCTGTGTTTCGACGGGAGCGAAACCGCATCCGGAATCCACGTCGTCCCGGAGCCCATACGGTCCATGGGGATGCCGAGCACTCCAGTCATCTCCATTCGCTGAGAGGCATCGTGCTGGTGTTCGCGTGCCGCCGAGTCCCGCGCAGCCTGAGAGAGCAGCGCGTGCGGTGTGAGAGCGATACTGCTCACGAACAGGGAGCGCCGCACGCGGCGCCAAGCGTAAAACGTCATCGATTCAGGAGTGAGAGCCCGCCCAGGGCGCAAACACCAAGGGCGCAACGCACCTAACGAGCAACGTCGTCAGTGCGCGATAGGAACTGCAGCTCTACGCTCTTGGTGGAGGCGGGTCGGGCGCCGCGACTCGCGATGCCGGAAGCAGCACGACGTCGAGCTGGCTCGTTAGGTGAGCCGGCACAAGGGTCGCGCTCGCTGTGACGGGTGCGAGTGCGACGCTGGGTCCGCATGATGCGAATGCGAGGCAGCACTCGAAGTTCGCCGGCACGTCGTGGTGGTGTCGCTGCGCGTCGTTGTGGCTCTGATGGTGTGTCGACGCAGCGTCGTCGCTCGCGGCCGTCGAGTCTCCACGCGAATGCGTCGAACACGCCGCCACCGCCTGACTAAACCAGAGGTGGCCGCTGAGCGCCATTGCCAAGGCCGCGACGAGAGATCGTGCGCGCATGTAAGGCAACTTAGTTGGGCAACTTCCGGTTACCAACGATTGGCGTCACGAGCGGTCGTTTGGCGGCGTCGATGGCGGAGCGTAGTCCCTTGAGCACGGACTCGAGTTCGCCGTCCGCCCAGAAGTGGATGTAGCGCAGCTGCGGCTGTTCACCGACGAGGTGTGAGTGCACGGCGGTCACCGTGATGCCGGCATCTGTGAGAGCGCGCACCACCGGGTCCACCTTGAGACCTACCACTGTGAAGTCACCGGTGGCGACGGCGCGGCTGCCATCGAGCATCTGAATGTTGATCGGCGTCCCGTACGCCATCGCCGCATTCACCCAGCGACCGTGCAGCTTCACGTTGCCGGGCACGAGGACTGTGGAGACTTGCGCGACGTTCCCTTGAGCTCTGCCGCGGATGCCTAACGTGGAGAACACAAGTGCGGTGTCGATCGCGAGTTGCGCCGGTTGTGCCGCAGGTGTCGGCCGCGGCGTCGCCGTCACGCCAAGCACACGATCGAGCCGCTGAGCCAGGTCCAGCGCGGGGCCGCGGGCGTGAAAGTGCACATAAATGACTTCGGGCGTCGCGCCGGCGAGGTGGTTATGCACCGCGCTGACTTCGACGTTCTGCCGCACGAACTCGGCGAGCACCGGCTTGAGCTCTGCGCTCGTTAGAACCAGATCGCCCATCATGGTGGCGTTCACGGGCTCGCCGCTGAAGCCCGCCCAGCTCCCCAACGCCATCGACGTCGCGACGCTGACGTCGCCGACCTTGAGCGTGATGTCGCGGCGCGGGAAACCGAAGCGCACGTACCCGCTCGTGGGTGCGGGAGGCGCCTTGAGAATGGCCGCTACGCTATCCCAGCCAGCGTCTTTTTGCGCACGTGCGCTTGGCGCGCCGACAATCGCGCTCACGAGCGATCCCAGAACTAACCAATTGGTGGAACAGCACGCACGGAGTCTTATCGCTTTGAAATTCACGAGCTCGCTCGTTTCGCGGGGTGCGGTCTAGAATACGTGCCGCTGGCTGCCGGCGCGAGCGGCCTGGGGCGCTACGAAACCTCGCGATCGATTCGTGTCGCCACGCTGCGGCGATACTCGGCCGGGCCAACGCCTAACGCGCGCCGGACCTCGCGGGTGAGATGGCTCTGATCGCAGTAGCCGGCTTGGGCGGCGATCTTGGCGATGGGCGCGTCGCTCTTTTCAAGCTGCTCGAGCGCCCAGGCCAGTCGTTGCGCCCGGGCGTACTGTCCGACGCTGCTGCCGTAGTAGCGGCGAAAGACCTGCGCCAGGCGTGAAGGCTCGACCCCAACCAGCGTGGCAACATCGGAGATCCGGAAGCTGCGCCGGTAATGTTCATGCACGTATTCGCGTGCCTGCTGGACCCAACGCGGCGGCGGTGCATGGTGCCCGCTGCCACTTGTTAGGCGAGCCGCCGAGATCAGCATGTTGAGCACGAAGGAGTCGATGGCAAGCGGCGCCAATCGATCCTGCGAGCCGATCTCGCTCAGCACGCGCCGCGAATCGAGCGCGAGCGTACCCTGTTGTCCATAGCGGACCGCATGCAGCAATGACTCGAACGGGGCGAAGACGTCGCCGCTCCGCGGATCGGGTTGCACGACGAACACATGCGCTCCGGCGCTCCCGCCACGATTCGAATGTTTCTCACCTAACGGCTCGGTCCAATAGCTCGATGGCGTGCA
>CBQVAZ010000568.1:0-2931 GCA_967720205.1 uncultured Gemmatimonadaceae bacterium
CGGGGGCGGGATTTGAACCCGCGACCTTCGGGTTATGAGCCCGACGAGCTACCAGGCTGCTCCACCCCGCGTCAGGTGACGTGAAAGGTAGGCCCCTGAAGGGGGGAGTCAAGCGCACACATCGGACGTGATTCTTGCAAACAAGCGCTTGCCGCGCCTTGACTCGACCACGACCTTTGCGCGCTGAACCGGTTGCATCACGCCAAATCGTTCACCGTCAACACTCGTTAGGCGCCGCCCTCGCCCTCGTGGCAAAGCCGAGCAAAACCGCGCATCGCCTGGCGACTCTCGTGCGCCGACTGCGCTCGTATCGCGGCTCGCCGGTTGCACCCCCCATGCGCGACCCATACCAGCTCTTGCTCTGGGAGCAGGTCGGCTATCTCGCCGATGATGAGACGCGCCTGGCTGCTTATAGCCTGCTAGAGACAAGCGTGGGGACGCAGCCGCGAGACATCATCGACGCGACAACGCCGAAGCTGCAGGCCGTGACGCGCACAGGCGGCGGCGTCGCGGTCGCTGAGCGCGCCGAGCGTCTGCGCACGATCGCCAAGCGCGTTCTCGGTGAGTGGGACGGAGACCTTCGAGCCGTGCTCGCGCTCCGCTTACAAGAGGCCCGTCGCGAGCTGACGAGATTTCCGTCGATAGGTGAAGCGGGCGCCGAACGGATTCTTTTGTTATGCGGTGCGCACGCAGTCCTCGCGCTCGATTCCAATGCGCTCAGGGTGCTCACTCGGCTCGGATACGGCCGCGAGTATCCCGATTGGACAAAGACATATCGTGCGGCTCAAGCCGCAGCGGATGCTGAACTCCCCAGAACGACGGTCGTGAGGCGGAACGCGTTTCTCTTGCTGCGCCAGCACGGCCAGACCCTCTGCCGCCGCTCAGCGCCGCGCTGTCTCGAGTGTCCGCTGCGTTCCGATTGCCCGACCGGTTTGAAGCGACGCGCCTAACGTGTGCCGCTGGCGAGCCAGGTGAGCTGGGCCGAGACGACCTGCCAGCGGCAGTCCAGCCACGCGTAGGTGTCGATGTAGCGCGTGACGCCCGTGGTGCCGTCGCGCAGCTCCCATGGCGCGGTGCCGTCCACGATCACCGTCGCACCATAAAAGCGGATCGTCACATCGCGCACCGTGAGTGACTTGTAATCGCGTGGCTGGCTCTTAAGCGTGGCGAGAAACTCCGCCTTCCCGACGCGCCGCCCATCGCCTAACACGACGACTACGTCCTCCGCCATGTGCTGGCCGAACCAGTTGCCATTGCTGATGCGGGCCGCGTCAATGTACTGCTGATTGAGCGCGCGAATTGTTTCCGTAGCAGCGGCGGGCGGCGGCACCGGGCAATCCTGCGACTCGGGCATTCTCACCCCCGCGAACATTGTCGCGATTAGTAGCGCGCGCGTGGACATGGTCTATCGCGCGACGATAGCCATTCGCGCATAGTGATGGCTTGCCGGATCCGGACCTGCAATCTCAATCTGAACCCACACCAACGTCGCACACATGAGGGATTCGACGTCCGAAAGCGGCGAGACTGCTCCTCACGAGCCCCTCTACTTTGGGTCCGTGAGCAGTAGCCCGCCCTATGCGCCGTGGCTCGATGTGGACGTCTGCACTCGTGCGTTAGGCGCACGCGACGCGCGCTTTGACGGCGTCTTTTACGTGGGGATCACTACCACGCGCGTGTATTGCCGGCCCGTCTGCCCGGCGCGCGTGTCGTATCCGAGTCATCGGCGCTTCTTTCCATCTGCGGCTTCAGCCGAGCGAGCCGGATTCCGGCCCTGCATGCGCTGCCGCCCTGAGTTGGCGCCTGGTCGAGCGCTGATCGATGCGATCCCGCGTTTGGCGAGAGTCGCGGCGCACAAAATCGGCGCCGGTGCGCTCAACGGACGCGGTGTCGCCGAACTTGCACGCGAGCTCGGCGTGAGCGAGCGGCATCTGCGTCGCGTGATGGAGCACGCGATCGGCGTCTCGCCAGTGGAACTGGCACAAACACATCGTTTGTTGCTCGCCAAGCAACTGCTCGCCGACACAGGACTCTCGGTCACCCGCATTGCGTACGCGAGCGGATTTCAAAGCCTGCGGCGGTTCAATACCGTATTTCGCGAGCGCTACCGGATGAGCCCAACCGCCATGCGGCGCACGCCCAGAGCTGGCGTGACGCGAGCGAACGGGCGTAGCAGCGTCGCGACCGCCGCCCCGGAGCTCGTTAGGCTCACGCTGGGGTATCGCGCGCCGCTGGCCTGGGACACGCTGCTCGCAATGCTCCAGCGCGAGGCGATCCCCGGCGTCACCGTCGTTCACGCGGGATCGTACAGCCGCACGGTAGCGCTCGAGGGCAAAACTGGCGTCGTCACGGTTGAAAACGCAGGCGCGGTCACCGATACGCCACGCGCGGCGAGGAACCATCTCAATGTTCGCGTCTCGCCGTCGTTGTTAGCGGTGCTCATGCCGTTGCTCGCTCGATTGCGGCAGCTCTTCGATCTCGATGCCGAACCGACGGCGATCGATGCGCACCTGACGCAAGGCGGTCTGGGGTCGCTCGTCACTCAACGCCGCGGGCTCCGAGTGCCGGGCGCGCTAGACGGCTTCGAGGTCATACTGCTTGCGCTAATCGGCCACGTTTCGCGAGGGATGCTCGGCGCCAACGCCCGCGTTAGGCGCGTCGTCTCGGCACTCGGACAGTCGGTTGACACCGGGTTCCCATCGCTCATTCGGCTCATGCCGAGCGCAGCTCGTGTAGCTGAGGCTGGCGAAGCACACCTGACAGCGCTCGGCGTGCCGCGACGCAGAGCGTATGCGCTCGCAGCTGTCGCCATCGCTGTGGCCGAAGGGCGCTTGCGTCTCGAGCCCGGCGCAGACGTGCTCGCCACGCGGCGCGCAATCATGTCATTCGATGGCATCGGTGATCGTCTCGCGACGACAATCGTTACACGAG
>CBQVAZ010000569.1:0-2923 GCA_967720205.1 uncultured Gemmatimonadaceae bacterium
GCGTTCGCTGCCACGCGGGGGCGATCCACGTGCCGCCGATTTCCACGCGATGATGGGCGGGGGCGATGCTCATGAAGCGCGTCGACCCGACGACTTGGCCCATCTGGCGTAGCATCGTCGCGAACGGAAGCGCGGTGCCGGCCTCCTGCTCGGCGAGCGCTTCTTCCACAAACACACGCATCGCGTCGCAGTCGCCGATGCGCACCGGCGTCCACGTCCAGAGCGATGGATCGAGCCCCACAGCGCACAACGAGTCAACGTGCTCCAACGTCAAGGGCACGAGCCTAACGAATCTCCCTTCCAGGATCACGGGCTCGACGCGAAACACCTAGCTCGTAGCTCCTTCGGTCCGAGCGACCAGCGCTGCAGCTGTCATGTTGCCAGTCGTGTTGAGCACCGTCGAGAAGATGTCCGGAATCGCGTCCACGGCGATGAGGATCCCGATCCCCTCGGCGGGGAGGCCTATTGCGACGAACAATGGCGCCAACGAGATGAACGCGCCGCGCGGGATTCCCGGGCCCGCAAACCCGAGAAACACCGACGCGACGGCGATCGTCCCCAGCTCGCGCACGCCTAACGGGACACCGTAGAACCATCCGATGAATAGCGCGCCAACGGTCCAGGATACTGGACCGGCGATCTTGAACATCGAGACCGCGAGCGGTAGCACGAACCCCGTCACTCGCTCAGGGAGTTTCAGCTCGCGCTCGGCGCCTTCGACTAGCGCCGGCAGCGCCGCGAGCGAGGAGCTCGTGCTCAGCGCCACGAGCTGCGGCGGCAGCACCGCACGCGCGAACTGGCGCAGCGGAATTCGAGCGAAGAACACGGCCACCGGGTAGAGCAGGGCAGTGACGACGAGACTGGCCACCGAGTAAGCGACCATATAGAAACCGATCGCTCCGACAAACGCGGTCCCGGCGCGCGCCGCGATCGGCAGGACCAGCGCGAAGACGCCGATCGGCGCGAGAAGGATGATCCAGCGCACGAGGACCAGCATGGCGTCGCCTAACGCCTGGAAGAAGGCGACGAGCGAACCGCGCGCTGCGGGCGGCGTGCGTGTGATCGCGAGGCCGAAGAGCAGCGTGAAGATGATGAGCGGGACGATCTGTCCGTTCGCGGCAGCCGCGATCGGGTTGCTCGGAATCAGTGAGGTCAGCCATTGCGCGAACGTTAGGTTCTGTCCGCTGGCAGCGACTTCGCTCGCGGCCTGTGCCGCACCGGCCGGTAGTGGCGGCCGAACGGCGTCGTTAGGAAGCAAGGAAAAGAGCGCCGGCGCGAACGGCATCACCACGAGCGCCGTACCGACGAGCAGCAAAATGAAGACGATCAGCGTGCGGCCGCCGAGTTTGCCGACGGAGGCGACGTCGGTGGCCGACGCCACCCCAGTGATGATGAGCGACACGACGAGCGGAAAAACCGTCATCCGAATCGCATTCACCCACAGCGTGCCGAGCGGCGCGATGAAATCCGCCGCGCGAAGCAGCGGAGCGCTGTGCGTTGCGCCGATGGCGATGCCGACCGCTACGGCGCTAGTGAGGGATACGACAACTCGAGTCGATTCTTTCATTGCATAGATGGGTGTCCGCCGGTCAGTACCGAGTCGGACCCATTATGCACCTGCTGTCAACTGCGCGGCGATACGCAGGAGCGGAGCGCGCGCGGGTGCCACGCTCCGCTCCCGAAGATGCTTCAGGTACCGGTCGATCCAGGTTGAATGATTGTGCCGCTCGTGCTTCCAGTTGTGCGACCTGCCCTGCGAGCCGCTTCATCGCTTTCACGGATCGCGGGCTGCGTGACGTCGCGATCGTCGGCTTTCTCGCCTGTCAGCGACGCGAGGAATCCGTGCCTGACTTTGAGCTCGTTGCGCACGTCATCCACGCCCCACACATCTTCTGCGATGTCCTCAGCCAAACGTTTGGCGTGGCGATCCTCCACTACGCCCATGAGGATGACCTGACAGTTTGTAACGCGCACGTCGATGTCGGTGGCGTCGAGGTCAGGGTGTCGCGTTAGGCGTTCGTTCAAATCTTCGCGGATTCGCTCATCGGACCGCTTGTAGTTTCGCGGTCCTCGGCCGGCGAAGTTGCGCTGGCGCGACTGGCTCAGCGAGCGCGAGCTCTGTCCCTGGTCGCCGATGTAGCTCTGCGCAGGGCCGTATCCGTAGCCAGTCGACGGACCGTAATCCGCTGGCGCGACGCCGAAGCCGCCGTACTCGCCATAGTAGCCGCGATTCGACTCGAAGCGGCGTTGACCGGAAGCGCGTGGTCCAACGCCCGGTCCGAAGCCGCTTGTCCCTTCAACTGTGCCCGGACCAACACTCGACTCGGACCAATCGCGCTCGCGATGCGAGCCGCTGCTAGTCCCCCTACTATATGCATCTCGTCCGCCGAGCGGTCCCGCGCCGCCTTCGCTCCAGTCACGTTCATACTGCCGGCCACTGGACATTTCGCCGCGGCCGCCGCCGCCAAAGAAAGCACCGCGTTCATAGCGATTTTGATCGCTGCGTCGGGAGCGATCGCGTTCCCAATCGTCGCGACCAATGTCTTCAAGCGGTCCACGACCTCCGCCGCGATACATGCGTTCGCTCCAATCGTCTTCTCGACCTCGGTTGTATTCGCTAGCGCCACCGGTTTCGGCACGCTGGCGGCCGCGCTCCCAGCGGTCTTCTCGATATTCGCGATTGAAATCCTCGTCATCGCGATCGTACTGATCGCGCCCACCTTGCCCGTAATAGCGGTTTGCCATGTGCCCTCCATGGATCTGCGGATCCTGCGTTGTGTTGTCGCGTCTGCTCTAGACGCGTTTGCAGACTGATGCGCTCGTATGTGCCGAGAGACGCGATGGCCCGTGTGCGACGCGTTAGGGCAAGAACCACACCGCTCGCGAAGATGCAAACAGTTGGCAGTCACAAGCGTTAGGCAGA
>CBQVAZ010000570.1:0-2916 GCA_967720205.1 uncultured Gemmatimonadaceae bacterium
CGCGCGATTCGGCTCGCGCCTGAGTATTCGACGGCGCACCAGTGGTTTGGAAATTTTCTCACCGCGATGGGGCGCTTCGACGAGGCCAAGGCTGCGTTTCAGCGCGCGACAGAGGCAGAGCCGCTGTCACTGATCGCTGCGGCGGCATCTGGATGGTCGCGCTACTACGCTCGCGCGTACGATGAAGCGGAACAGCACTTCGCCCGAACGCTGGAGATGCAGCCGGACTACGAGCTGGCGCACTTGTGGCGCGGGCAAACGTATGACGTCAGTGGCCGGTCGGATCTCGCCCTACGGGAGCTGACGGAGGCCGCGAAGCTCTCCAAGCGCAGCTCATTGACCCTGGCCGCATTGGCGCACGCGCTCGCGGTCGCCGGGCAGCGCGATAGCGCGCGGCATCTGGTCGCAGAGATCGAGGGCCGTCGCAGCGCGCAGTACGTGCCGCCATACGAAATCGCCAAGGTCTTCATTGCGTTAGGCGACACGAATCTCGCGCTGGACTGGTTCGAGCGCGCCTATCGTGATCGCGCGCATTCGATGGTCTTTCTCAAGGTCGACCCGCAGCTCGCGGGGATGGAGCGTAATGCGCGTTACGACGCGTTGCTCGGTCGCGTCGGCTTGAAGTAGTGCGACGCGCAAGAATGGCGGCGGACGAAACGCGCTGAACCCTCAGGGTGGGGAATGGTGCCTCTGCGTTCTCCGCGTTAAATGCTCTTTGGATGTCGGACACTTCTCGAGACCAGGGAGAGCTAGGTCGCGATCTCGAACGCGCGCGGGGACTGGCGCGACTGCTAGACAGCGCCATCCGCATTCCGGTCATCGACGTTAGGCTCGGTGCCGACGCTTTGTTAGGCCTGCTGCCGGGCGGGGGCGACGCCGTCGCCGCGCTGCTGGGCGCCTATCCGATTGTCCTTGCCGTTAGGCATCGGCTGCCGCACGCCCTCGTTCTGCGACTGCTCGGCAACATCGCCGTCGACGCCATCTTCGGCGCGATCCCCGTCATCGGGGATCTGTTCGACATCGGCTTCAAATCGAACCTGCGTAATCAGCGGCTGATCGAGCGCTACGCGACGGAACCGGCGCGCACGACGCGCTCATCGCGGGGCATTATATGGATCGCGGTCGGCGGCATCACACTGATCGTCGCGGCGCTTCTCGCGCTGACGATCTGGCTCGTAAGCCAGGGACTGAGCCGCATTACGACTTGAAACTGAACGACTTGCGAGTCGTAGGCCGGTCATTCCGCTCGAAAGCGAGAGGCCTATGACTAATGTCGTCAGAAGCGTGCGTCTCTTCAGTCTGACTGCCGCTGCGTCGCTCGTGATGGGATCCGGAGCCGCTGCTCAGCGGCGCGACGATGGCGTCGCGCACGGCATCAGCATCGGCGACTCGCGGCGAGTCAAAGGCCTGCGGCTCAACTTCCGCGATCGGAAGATGGAGCAAGTAGACGGCGTGAACATCACGCTGTGGACGCCTTACGAAAACGCGGTCGGCGGGACAGTGAATGGTCTCGCGCTCGGACTTCCGCAGACGGGTGCCGATAGAATCAAAGGTGTCGCGCTCGGCATCTTCGGCGTGGGCGCCGAAGAAGAGATGCGCGGCATTGGAATCGGCGGAGTGGGACTCGGCGCTGGTGGCGACATGAGCGGGATAATGATCGGCGGCATTGGAGCGGGAGCCGGGGGCGACGTATCGGGCATCGTGCTCGGCGGAATCGGAGTGGGCGCCGGTGGACGGCTGAAAGGCGCAATGATCGGGGGGATCGGCGTCGGCGCCGGCGGAAGCGCTAAGGGCCTCTTGTTAGGCGGAGTGGGCGCTGGCGTCGGCGGCAGGCTGGAAGGAATTGCGATCGGGGGCGTCGGTGTCGGCGCAGGCCGCGAAGCGAAGGGACTGCTCGTCGGCGGTGTGGGTGCAGGCGTCGGCGGTGAATTCAATGGGATCGCACTTGGCGGTGTTGGAGTCGGAGTTAGTGGCGATGCGCGCTGGGTGCTGATCGGCGGAGTCGGTGCGGGTGTGGGCGGAGACTTCAAGGGACTCGGCGTCGGCGGTGTTGGAATGGGCGTGGGCGGCGACTTCACGGGGATTGGGATCGGCGGTGTTGGTATCGGCGTGGGCGGGATCAGCCGGGCGCTGTTGATCGGTGGGGTGGGCGCAGGCGGCGCCGATCTTCGAGGCGTGGCGTTAGGCGGTATCGCCGTCGGCGCGGGGAGTATGAGTGGGTTCAACGCGGCGAGCGTGTTCACGCGCATCGAAAAGTTCGGGACGCAGCGCGGTGTCGCCGTGAGCTCCTTCAACTATATGAAGGGGTCGCAGCAGGGTCTCACGATCGGGATCCTGAACTATGCGCGGAGCCTGGACGGTGTGCAGGTCGGCTTGGTCAACATCGCGAAGAGCAACCGGCCGGGGCGCAAAGTCCTGCCAATCGCGAACTGGAAGATGCGATAGGCTAACTACACAGTCGTGGGCTTCGCTTCGCGCCACGCCCCACGAGTGAAATCAGGAAAGCGCGTGGGCGCGCCGTCCTTCGCCACTGACTGCTCCGATAACGGTCCCGGCGCGCTCCAAGCCGCGGCATCGTAGACATCGAAATCGGGCGCCAGACCCTCATGAAACCACTGCACGGCGCGCCACGCCATGATGTAGTCCATTCCCCCGTGCCCCGCGCCGCTAGCCTTCTCACCTAACGAGCGCCACAGCTGATGCGTGAATTCGCCCTTGTACGGATCCAGCGTCCCCCAGCGATGCGGCGCTTCGCGACCCTCCACGTACACCCGCGGCGGATAATCTTCGAAGAGTCCCATCGTCCCCTGGATCATGTTGATACGTGAGTAGGGCCGCGGCGACGTAACATCGTGCTCCAGACGGATGACGCGGCCGCGCGCTGTCTTGATCAGCGACACGTTCACGTCGCCGCAC
>CBQVAZ010000571.1:0-2916 GCA_967720205.1 uncultured Gemmatimonadaceae bacterium
TGGAGCGCCGCGCCCTGCACGAGATGGCCCATGCCGCCTCGTTAGGGACCTGGCGCGACATTCAGGCCCGTCTGGCCAACCTGCACCCCGAACCGGAAGAGTTCTACGGCGCATTCGGCGAAACATGGCGTGCCTGTCGCACGCTCGCTGTCCGCCGCCAAATCGTGACCTGGCCCGAAGACTGGCCCATACGCTACGTCCCGATCCCGGCGTGGACTCGTCAGGCAGCGCCGCATCTGTACTACCTCTTCTATCGCTCTCCCGCGCCGTTCGACAAAGTCGCCATCCACGAATACGTAGTGCCGGCGCTTGAGGAGGTTGAGGACGAGCAGTCCGAAGAGCGGCTGCTACGTACGTGGAATGATTCCGCGATCAAGTTGAATCACGTCGTGCACCACGGCGCTCTTGGACATCACGTGCAGAACTACTACGCGTACGAGGCTCCATCACGCATCGGACAGATCGCTGCCGTCGACTGCGCCAGCCGGATCGCAATGTTCTGCGGTGGTACGATGGCCGAGGGGTGGGCCTGCTACGCGACTGCCGTGATGGAAGAGTTGGGTTTCTTGACTGAATTCGAGCGCGTCTCGGAGCAGCACACCCGCGTGCGTCTTCTGACGCGTGCCGTCGTAGACCTCGGACTGCATGGCGGCGAGCTCACATTCGATACGGCGACTTCCACTTTCGTCGCCGCATGCGGGATGTCCATCGAGCAGGCACGCGCCGAGGTAACCAAGGCATCCATGTTCCCAGGGACGGCGATGATGTACTGGCTCGGACTGGAGCAGATCCAGGCATTACGGGCAGCGCACGAGAGCACGTTAGGTAGCAGCTTCCGTCTCAGGGCATTTCACGACGAGTTCTTGTCGTTCGGCTCACTCCCAGTTGCGATCATCGCGCGACTCATGCCTGCTAGCACTGGCGTCGCGCGTTAGTGTTTGAGGAACTCTAGGAGCCGTTGGATGACGATACAGCTCCGCCGCGCAGCCATTTTAGTTTTCGCCACGTTTGCAGCGTGCTCTAAGCGCGGGCCTAACGCCCCGTCCAATGAGCTGCTGATTGTCGGGTATGATCGTGAGCCGGACACGATGAACCGCTTCAGCACACACATTTTGGAGGACATTCAGTCCTGCATCGTTGAAGGGCTCGTGACGACAGACGAAGCGATGCGCGTCGTCCCGCTTCTCGCTGTCGTTGTCCCGACTTTTGAGAACGGCGGCGTGAAGCTGCGGCCCGACGGTGGAATGGACGTGACATGGAAACTCCGGCCGGGCGTACGCTGGCACGACGGGAAGCCGTTCACATCGGCCGACGTGCAGTTCACAGTGCAGGCCGTGAATTCGCCGGATTACAATCCCGAAAGCACCGACGGCTTCGATCGCATCACGACTGTCGACACTCCCGACTCGCTCACGGCGATCGTGCATTACAAAGAGGTGTACGCGCCGTACCAACTGCAGTTCATCCGCGGTACGCTGCCGAAGCATCTCCTCGAGGGGCGCGACATCGATCGCGCGATGGACTACAACCGGAGTCCGTTAGGCACCGGCCCGTATCGTGTCGCCGAATGGCGCACCGGCGAGTATGTGTTGCTCGAGCGCGTGAACAACTACTGGCGCGGCGATTCGCTCCCCAAGATCCGCCGCGTGCTCTTCAAGTTTCTTCCCAATACGACCACGCGCATCAATCAATTGAAGAGCGGCGAAGTCCACGTCGTCGCACTGGTGCCGTGGGACAAGGCGCGGGAGCTCGAGGGCGTCCCGGGTCTCACGCTCCACAAGTTGACGGGCAATTCTTACGAACACGTGACGCTGAATGAACGCGCAGTTCCTGCCTTCCGTGACGTGCACGTTAGGCGTGCCCTGCTCCACGCCATCGACCGTCAAACACTGGTTCGCACGATTCTCGATTCCCTGGCGCCGGTGGCGAACGGACCGATTCAGCCGATGTCGTGGGCATTTACGGACTCGATTCGTACCTATGCCTTCGATCCTGCGGAGACGCGTCGGCTGCTCGAAGGTGCGGGGTGGCGCGACGCGAACGGCGACGGGATCCGCGAGAAAGACGGTAAGCCGTTTTCATTCACGCTCATGACGCAGGCTGGTTTCGTGATTCGTGAGAATGTCGCGCAAGCGTTGCAGCGGATGTGGCACGATGTGGGCGTCGACACGCGCATTCAACTCGTCGATGGTACGGCCATTTCCTCGTTGTGGTTCGAGGGAAAGTTCGACGCGCTGCTGCACTGGTGGCACATGCCGGCGGATCCGGAATTGGCAACGTTCTTTGCCAAGGATCGAACGCCACCAGCCGGTCGTAACATCAACTATATCGAAGACGACTCACTGACCGCGCTGCTGTACGCATCCGATCGCACAGTCGATCAGGTGAAGCGCCGAGCGTTGCTCGTGACAGCACAGCAGCGGTTGTCGGAGCTGGTACCCGAGCTTCCACTCTACAACGTCACGCGACTCGACGCAGTGCCGGCGACGCTCAAGAACTTCAAAGGGAACCCGACCAACACGGGGATCTTCTGGAACATACACGAGTGGGAAGTCACCAGTCGTTAGGGTTGCTTTGACCTTTGACCTCTGACCTCTGACCTCACACCTTGCTCTCCCGCGTCCTCCAGTCGGTTCTACTACTGCTGATCGTCTCGGCGGTTGTCTTCCTTTTGATCCATGCCGTACCCGGCGGCCCGCTGACGATGTACCTCGAGAATCCAAACGTTCGCCCGGAAGACATCGAACGTCTGCGCGCATCACTCGGCCTCGATCGACCGCTGTTCGAGCAGTACCTCTCGTGGTTGAGCGGCTTCATGCGAGGCGACTGGGGCTTCTCCTACACCGACGGGCGGCCCGTCGCCGTGCGCCTTATCGAGCGCATTCCGGCTACACTGGAGCTGATCGGCGTCTCGCT
>CBQVAZ010000572.1:0-2913 GCA_967720205.1 uncultured Gemmatimonadaceae bacterium
CGAGACCGCGCTCGACGCACTGCGCGACCATGCGCGGGTCGAGGTCGACGCCGTAGGCGCCGACCCCCTTGTCCTTCATCAGACCGAGGAAGATGCCGCGGCCGCAGCCGAGGTCGACGACGCGCTTGCGGCCCGCGAAGAGCTCGGCGAACGCCTCGGACTGCCGGCGGATCACCGGCTCGTCGCCGCCGAAGCGCGCCTGGAAGTACACGGAGTGCAAGTTCGCCGCGACGAAGTCCTCGTGCCAGGTCTCGAGCTTGCGCAGGCGCTTCTCGAGACCCGGCGTCGGCCGGTCGCGCAGGTCGAAGAGCGCCCGCGCGACGAGCTGGTTCACGCGCTCCTGCCGTTCGGCGATCGCGGCTAAGTACCAGCGCAAGAGGCCGATGAGTGTTCGCCGAGCGAGCGTGACGACCGGGCCGACGTAACGCTTGCGGCTCTTCGCGTCGTAGGTGACGTCCTCGTCGAGGACCTCGGGGAGCGCCTGGAACGGATCCTTCAGCTCCTCGCTGAAGATCGGCCGTCCGCCGGGGAGCGGCAGCGTAAGCGCGGCGTCAAGATCCGGTCCGTACTCGCCGCTCTCGCGCTTCTTCCGGACACGGGCGCGGACCTCGGCGAGGATCGCGTCGAGGTCGACGGGCTGCTGCGACGTCATCGCTTCCGGATCTTTCGTTCCAGTTCCTCGCCGAGCTGCCGCGCGACTTCCTGGCGTGTCGCATCAACGCCGATGTACGGCTTCGTCGCTGGGAGCATGCCTCGAAGCTCGCTCAGCCGACGTTTCTTCGACAGCGGGCTCACGCTGCTTTCCCGCCGAGCCCGCCCCTTTGCCATCTATGTCCCTCCCATGACCGCCACTGTTCCCTACCTCGGTGCGGCGGTCAACGCGCGGCAGTTATGTCGCTCAGGGACGGGTTGACAAGCATTCCCAATTCTTGCAAGATATTTACGTGGAACAAAATAGCGCACCAGAATTGGGATTGACCCGAACTCCCAAGCTCGAACAGGCCATGGCCTGGCTGATCGAGCATGGGCCGGTCCACGTCAACCCGCCCCTACCAGCCTGGATGCTGCATGACCTCGTGGAAGGGAAGCGTATCGCGAACCTCCGTCGCGGCGTGTACCTCGTGCCTACGAAGAGCGGAGAGATGTGGAGCCTTCCGGCGGTCGCCACCAGCGTTGAGCCTGCTGGCTACCTCAGCTTCTACGGCGCGCTCGTTCTTCATGGACTGACAGACCAGGACACGGCGCTCTGGGGCTACGTGCTGGGCAAGCGCCAGAGCCCCCTGCGCTACGGCCAGCAGCGCCTGGACTTCGTGCCGTGGCCGCGCCACGTACGCGCCGCCGAGACCAAGCTGCTGCGTCGGGGCAGCGAAGTGATCCGCATAGCAAGGCCGGTACAAGCCTTCACCGACGCGCTCGAGGCTCCCCGCTATGTCACCAGTTGGCCAGAGCTGCTGCACGTCCTGCGGACAGGCATCGCGCTTGGCACGCTCTCGCCAGCGAGGCTGCGCGCGCGAGCGATCGACACCAAGTCGCCCGCGCTCGCGCGCCGGCTCGGCCTGCTGCTCGAGCTTGAGACCGGCAAGGCTGACGCGGGACTGCTTGCCCTCGCGCAGCGATCGAATAACTGGACTCGTCTCGCTGGCCTCGGGTCTCGGGTTGCCGCACGTGACGCGCGCTGGCGGGTTGAGCTTCCCCGCTCGCGCGAGGATCTGCTGGCTGCGGTGCGCGATTGAGCGCGAAGAAAAAGACCAAGCCCAGTAGACCAACATTCCGCACTGAGCTGAAGCGACGCGCGAGCGATCTTGGAATCCCATCGGAAGATCTCGACAGGGCTTTGATCATCGGCCAGATCGCAGGCCTGCTGGTCAAAGACGAAGCACTGAAGGGCAAGCTTGCTCACAAAGGCGCCGCAGTGCTTCGTCTGATCGAGAAGAGTGAAAGGCTGTCACGCGATCTCGACAGCGCCGATATCCGCGGCCAGCGGATCACGCCACGCGCGATCGCGCGTGCGCTATCGACCAGCGAAGCCAAGAAGGTCGTCCTCAGGGTCACTGCGAACCGTCCAGGCCAGAACAGCATCAGCTTCCTCGTCGAATGCCGCCGCCTCGCCGGCGGTGCGACCCTGCCGATCACCGTCACCATCAACTGGAGTGAGCCGTTCATCCTCCCTGTGGTGATGGGCGACTACGTCCTGCCCAACGGCACGCCGATCAAGATTCCAGTCATGCAGGCGGTCGAGCGTGCAGCCGAGAAGGTACGTGCGTTCCTAACCCGCGGTGAGGCTACTGACGCATACGACCTGTGGTGGTACTGGAACCGCGTCCTGACGACGACCGACCGCGCGAAGCTGCCAGCGCTGATCAGGCGGAAGCTCGCGGCATCAGCGCGACGCATCCCGGGTGGCGAAGAGCTGCACGAGCGGTGCGACGAGATGCGGGCGAACGCCGAGGATGAGTGGACGACGGGCAAGGGTCTGGTCCTAAGCGGGAAAAAGCCCGATTGGAAGGACGTTGACGCCGCCCTGTTGAAGTTCAAGGCCCGAATGCCAGCGAAGACCTAAGCCCAAACGCCCCCGTGCTCACTCGAACTCCCACCGATGCGGCAAGCGTGCGATTCCGACCTCGCGCGACGAGCCGACGACGCGGAAGTTGAGCGCCTTCTGGCGGTAGTCGTAGTGGCGGTCGGAGCGGTCCGTCGCGGCGACATCGACGTCGTAGGCGCCGGGCAGGAGCGCGAGGTCTTCCATCTTGAAGCGCACGACGCCCTCGCCACGCAGTGGCACCGCGACGTCGTCGAGCATCGTGTTCGTGCCGTATATCCCGGTGCCGTCATCGCGGTAGACGTACACGCCGAACACCGCGTCCTTCAAACCGGTGGGGTTGCGGTAGACGATCTCGAGCGAAACGGGTTCGC
>CBQVAZ010000573.1:0-2912 GCA_967720205.1 uncultured Gemmatimonadaceae bacterium
GGTTACGACGCCCAGCGTCCACGGATCCACCGGCTTCACACCGAACAACAATCGTTCCACGAGCCGCGTTAGGCCGATGGCGCCTAACACGCCGATGACGCCACCCAGGACCGCGAGCCGCATACCGTCACGCAGCACAAGGCCCAGCACGCGATCGCGTGAGGCACCGAGCGCCAGGCGCACACCGAGCTCGCGCCTGCGCTGCTCTACACCATACGCCACGACGCCGTAAATCCCGATCGCGGACAGCACAACGGCGAGAATCGAAAACAGCGAGAGCAGTCGCACGAGAAAGCGCTGCTGACTCACGGAAGCAGCGACGACGGCTGACAACGGCTGCGAATCGAACACTGGCAGCGAGGGATCGATCGTTTTGATTGCGTCCCGCACAGCGCTCGCGACGTTCGTGGAGGCACTCGCAGTGCGAATTGCGAACGTCGGCTCGTCAAATGGCCACTGCGCTTCCGGCATGTAGAGGAACGGTTCCGGCGGCTCGTTGAGCGCCTCGCTGTGCACGTCGCCCACGATCCCTATGACTGTGCCTCCGAGTCGCAGGCTGTCGCGGCCCCACCCAGTGATCAAGTGCTTGCCGAGCGCATCACCGTTAGGAAAGTATCGCCGTGCGAGTTCTTCGCTGATTACGATGACTTGCGGTGATGTGGCGATGTCGGTCTGATCGTATAGACGCCCGCGCTTGAGTGGAATCTTGAGGACGCTGAAGTATCCGGGCGTTGCGATGCGGATCTGCGCAGACATGTCGGCGCCGGCCGGCGGTTCCGGTTGCCCGCGCACGGTGAACGTGAGCGAAAACCGTGTTTCCGTGAGCGGCAGTCCGAATGACATGCCTACGTCAGTGACTGCCGGGAGCGCGCGCAGCCGCTCGGCAGTGCGCACAGCGAACTGGTGTTGTTGCGCGAGCGTTCGATACGACACCTCGGGCAGCGTCGCTGTAAAGATGTACACATTGTTGGCATCGAAGCCGGGATCGACTCGGCGGAGAGCGCCTAACGTGCGGACCATGAGACCGGCGCCTGTCAGCAGAATCACCGCCAGAGCGACTTCGCCGACGACCAGCGCCTGACGACGCCGCTGGACGGCGCCTCGAACGACGCTTCGCGCACCTTCTCGCAGCCGCTGGGCGACGTTCACGGCGCTGACGTGCAGCGCCGGAACGACACCGATCGCGAGGCCACCGAGCGCCGCGAGGACGATGGCGAACGCATAGACGCGCGCGTCCACTTTCACGCTCTCGAGGCGCGGGAGGTCCGTCGGCGCCATCGCCACGAGAGCGTCGAGGCTCAGCCGGGCGACGAGAAGTCCAGCAAGCGTTCCGGCGACCGCCAGTAGCGTGGACTCGGTCACGAGTTGGCGCACGAGACGACCCTGCCCTGCGCCTAACGCCGCACGTACGGCCAGTTCGCTCTCGCGCGCGGTGGTCCGCGCCAGCGAGAGGTTCGCGACGTTGACAGTGGCAATCAGGAGGACGAACGCAACGGCAGCGAGTAGCGTGAACAACGGCTTTTGTAACGGGCCGACCAAGGACTCGTGCAACGAGATGACCGCGATGCCAACGTTGCGATTGTGCGATGAGTCGAGCTGCGCCAGGCGATTGGCGATGCCAGCAAGCTCCGTCTGTACTGCCTCGGGTCTTTGACCTGGCGCGACGCGTCCGAGGACTCGAATCCAGCGCGCTCCGCGCTGACTTGGATTCTGTTCGGCCTGCGAAAAGCGGGTCGTCAGCCATAAGTCCGAGCCGAGCGGATACGTGTACTCGGAGGCGACAACGCCGACGACTTGCGTCTGTTCTCCATCGAGGACAAGCGTGCGGCCAAGGACCGTTGAATCGCCCGCAAAGCGATTGCGCCAGAGCGTCTCACTGAGCACGGCCACGCGAGGCGCTGATTCCAAGTCCTCCCCCGGAGCGAACGTGCGCCCGATCAGCGCGGGGACTTCGAGCAGGTTGAAGAAGTTGTCGCTCGCACGCACGGCGTTGAGGCGTATGGGATCACCGGCGTGGACGTAGTTAGTCGTCGCGTCGTAATAGGCGGCGATGTGACTCAGCGTCTTGCGGTCCTTGCGGTAATCCATGAAATCCGGAACCGAGAACGAGCTTCGACGGCCGCGGACGACGGAGTAGAGCCTAACGAGCTCGTTCGGTTGACTGAACGCGAGTGGTCGCAGCAGGACGCCGTCGACGATGCTGTAAATCGCCATCGTCACGCCTGTGCCCAGCGCGAGCGTGAGCAGCGCGACGATCGTAAAGACGCGCTGGGTGACGAGCTGGCGCCACGCATACCGGATGTCCTGTCGCCACGACTCCAAGCCGAGCCTCTGCTGCGTGCGCGTCACGCGCCGCATGTCCTCGTCGATGAGTGCCAGACGAGCGGCATCGACATCGCCGAACTGCGCGCGCGCTTGCCGTTCGGCGTCCTCGCGCGACATGCCGCCGCGTACGAGCTCCTCGATGCGCATCGTGAAGTGCGTGCTGAGCTCCTCATCGACGTCGCGCGCGACGCGAGCGCGCGTCGTCAGCGGGATCTGAACGGAACGATGTTTCGAAGGATGCCGTTCCATGGCGCGCTACCCCGCGAAGTCGAGGACGCGAAAGACCGCCGCGGCGTACTGCCGCCACGCCTGCGACTCGGCGCGCAGCTCACGACGACCGGCGCTCGTTAGGCTGTAGTACTTGGCGCGCCGGTTGTTCTCCGAGACGCCCCACTCCGATTCGACGAGCCCGCGACGTTCGAGTCGGTGCAGCGCCTGATATAGCGCTGCTTCTTCAACCGTTAGGACGTCGCGTGTGCGCTCCGCGATCCAGCGCGATACCGCATAGCCGTGCGCAGGTCCCCACGCGAGAGTGCGCAGAACCAGTAGGTCGAGTGTGCCTTTGAGGAGGTCGAGCGGTTCGGCCA